>NZ_DAOSEH010000026.1:0-26829 GCF_035363035.1 Mesotoga sp.
TCCAATAATCGCCATAAGGGCGGCGACGATAAACACAGCGCGGCATTATAACCTCCGATCGATGGGCGCCATAGCGCCGGGGTATAAGGCCGACCTGGTCGTGATAGACAATCTAAAAGATTTCAATCCCATCATGGTTTTCAAAGATTCGAAGATCGTGGCCAGAAACGGCCGGCTCGTGACCGAGATAATCTCTCAGAACTTCCCGCAAGAGAAAGTGAATACCTTCAAGTGTCAGAAGATAAATGAGAGCGACCTTGAAATACGGGCCGAAGGAAGGCTGGTGAGAGCCATTGAACTGCTCGGGAGCGAGGTCCTCACCGGTGGCTGTGTGATGGGTGCGAAGATCGAAAACGGCAAGGCCGTCGGCGATCTATCTAAAGATCTCTTGAAAGTTGCCGCGATCTGCCGCTACTGCGAAGGAAAATCGATGTCGGTGGCCTTCGCGACCGGCTCGGGTCTCAAAAAAGGCGCGGTGGCGACCTCGGTCGGCCACGATTCACATAACCTGGGCGTTCTCGGTACAAATGATCCGGACATGGTTGCCGCCGCCAACAGAGTTATGGAGATGGGTGGTGGTCTGGTGGCGGTGATAGACGGCAAGATCATCTCGGAATTGCCCTTGCGGATCGCCGGTCTGATGTCCGATATGACCAGCAAGGAGGTCGCCGAACGCCTCATCGAATTGAAGGATGCCACCAGGACAATGGGGAGCAAATTACCCGATCTCTTCATGACTCTCTCTTTCATGCAGCTCTCCGTTATCCCGAAGTTGAAGCTGACCAACCTCGGACTGGTCGATGTGGAAAAGAACGATTTCGTATCCCTGTTTGTCGAGGAGGGGCAAGATGCTTAAAAGTAATTCCGGAGAATCGACGAATGTTGTAGGAAAGATGGTGAAAAGAGTCGACGCCCTGGAGAAGGTAAACGGTTGTGCCAGGTTCGCGGCCGACATAGCCTTCGACGGTCAGATCTACTGCGCGCTTGTGATCGCCGAAAAGCCGCACGGCATTCTCCGATCGATAGATGTATCTCTCGCCTCCAAGATGGAGGGGGTAGAAGCTGTCTTCACCTGGAGGGATATCCCGGGCGATAATCAGCTCGGCGAAGCGATAAAGGATATGCCCTGCCTCGTCAAAGAAGGCGAGAAGATACGTTACTGGGGCGATGTGGTGGCCGTCGTCGCCGCCAGAGACCGTATCTCGGCCGAGAACGCGGCGAAAAGCGTGAGACTCGATATAGAAGATCTCGAACCCGTACTATCTATAGAAGAGGCGCTAGAGGATAGAATCAAGATACACGGCGGTTCGAACGTGAAAGTAACTAAACTGATAAGAAAGGGCGATCCCGAAACCGTTATTAAGAATTCGAAAGAAGTATTCGAAGGCGAATTCTACGCCCACTACCAGGAACAGGCCTATATGGAACCACAGGGTATAACCGTGGTGCCCGACCTCGACTACGGTTATACAGTTTACGGCACCATGCAGTGTCCCTATTACGTTCAGAGCGCCGTCGCTCACGTTCTGGGACTGCCCATGAACAGAATACGTGTCATACAGACCGAGACGGGAGGAGCCTTTGGGGGCAAGGAGGATGTGCCCTCGTACGTCGCCTCGTACGCGGCGGTGGCCGCCTTCAATCTTAAGAGGCCGGCAAGGCTCATCTATTCTCGCGAGATAGATATCCAGACTACCTCCAAACGTCACCCGATAAAATCCTTCTACCGCGTGGCGATGGACGGAAAGAAGATAAAGGCCATCGAAGTCATGGCATACATGGACATGGGAGCCTACGCGACGCTTACCCCCATAGTGATGTTCAGAACGCTGGTGCATGCCGCGGGTGCGTACGATATCGAAAACGTTAACGTCGATGTCTATGGCGTTTACACCAACAAGGTTCCGCCCGGAGCCTTCAGAGGTTTCGGCTCGCCGCAGGTTCTCTTCGCGGTCGAGAGTATGATCGACGATATTGCCTGGAAGTTGCGTATCGATCCGATGGAATTGCGGGAGGAAAACACGTTACGACCCGGTTCGAGAACCTCGACAGATCACCTGATCGTCGAAAGCGTCGGGGCTCCCGAAACGCTCGCGAGAGTTAAGGAGTCGTCGCACTGGAAGGACCTGGTGAAGGAGTGTATCGAATTCAACAGAGCCAACGAAGACAAGAAACGCGGTGCCGGTCTCTCTCATATATTCTACGGAGTGAGTTTAGGGGCCGGGGGTCAGGCGCTCGACAAGTCCGGCGCGCACGTGCTCATAAACAGGGACGGTTCGGTCGAGGTCAGGATAGGTGGAACGGAGATGGGCCAGGGCGCCAAAACCGTCATAGCCATGATGGCAGCCGAGGAGTTGGGTCAAAGAATGGAGAGGATACTCGTTCACCAGCCGGACACGGCTTTCGTGCCGGACAGCGGACCGACAGTCGCTTCCAGAACGACCATCTATTCAGGCAACGCCGTCAGACGGGCCTGTATCACCTTGAAAGGGAAATTAATTTCCGTTTTCTATGACCTGTTCAACTCGAGACCGGATAAAGTGAAATTCTGCCAGGGAGAAGTCAGCGACGGAGAAGGCCGAGCGATCTCTTTCGACAGGCTGGTCGATGCCGCATACGTGAGGAACGTGAAGCTCTTCGAAGCCGGCTGGTACGATACTCCTAAACTGTCCTTCGATATGGAAAACGGACTCGGGGAGGCTTATGTGACGTACTCTTACGCCAGCCAGGTGGTGCAGGTCGAAGTCGATATGGCGACCGGTTCCACTAAGGTCCTGAAGGGATTCACAGCCCACGATGTTGGCAAAGCCGTCAATCCCGACGGTGTGATCGGCCAGATCCAGGGAGGCTTCGCCCAGGGCATGGGGTACGCCCTGTACGAAGATCTCAAACTCCGGAATGGAAAGATAATCAGCGACAACTTCAACACCTATATCATTCCAACGATCCACGAAGTCCCACCAGAACTGGTGATAGACATCGTGGAGGACGCCTTTTCCGAAGGGCCTTACGGGGCGAAAGGAATAGGCGAACCCTCCCTGATGCCCGTACCGGCTTCGGTGGCCAACGCTGTATCCATGGCGATCGGAAAGAGAGTCAGACAGATACCGGTCACACCCGAGTACGTCCTGGGTCTAATTGAGAAAAAGACAGACTGAATATAGAATAGAACTACACAAAAAAATCTCACTGGAGGCTTGCAATGAGTAAATTCGTTCTTGGTCCAACCTTTGAAGAGATGCTCCATCCAGAGGAAATCGACAAAACCCTGCGAAAGAAAGCCTGGAAGATGCGAATCGAGGACCCTCTCGATCCGATCAACCTCTACAACATCTCCTGGCGGGACATCGACAACAGGATCTATTACTACGTTTTGCCCAAAAAGTTCACGGGGGTCGACGCCAATATCGTGGTGCTGTACGGAAATGAATTTCCCACAGGCAGCCACAAAGTAGGCGCCACTTACTCGATCCTGATGGAAAAAGTTCTCCGCGGTGAGGTCGATCCGACCTACCACACTCTGGTATGGCCGTCGACCGGCAACTACGGTATCGGAGGAGCCTGGGTCGGCTGCCGGATGAAGTTCGACTCGGTGGTGATTCTGCCCGAGGAGATGTCGGCCGAAAGATTCGAAATCATAAGGGAATACGGGGCCCGCGTGATAGCCACGCCGGGGTGCGAATCGAACGTCAAGGAGATATACGATAAAGCTAAAGAGCTTAAGTCTGCCGACCCTGACAAGGTTAGGATACTCAACCAGTTCGAAGAGTTCGGCAATTACAGATTCCACTATTATGTGACCGGAAACACCATCCTCGAGCTAATGGAACAGCTGAAAATCGGTAACGGAAGGGTATCAGCGATCGTCTCGACCGTCGGCTCGGCAGGCACGATCGCCTGCGGCGACCGTGTGAAAGAGGTCTTCCCGGAGGTTAAAATAGTCGCCGGCGAACCGGTTCAATGCCCGACGCTTTCTCTGAACGGCTACGGTGGTCACGACATACAGGGAATCGGCGACAAGCACGTGACCTGGATCCACAACGTACTCAATAACGACGCCATCGTGGCGCTCGATGATATCGAATGCAAGAAAGTCCTCCAGACGATGACCGATGAGGCTGGAAAATCTCTCTTGAAGGAATTTTTGAGCGATAAAGACGTGGAGAAGATGGCCGGGATATTCGGAATCTCGGGCGTTGCGAATGTGTTGGGGGCGATAAAGATAGCCAAGCACTACAGGCTGACTTCCAGAGACAACATAGTGACGATAGCCACCGACAACATGGATCGCTACCACTCTGTCATGGAAAACATGACCAGAACATACGGAAAGCTCGACCGCGGCGAGGCCAAACAGAGGTTCGAATCCATCGTGTTCGGAGCCGGGACCGACTGGATCTTCGAGGGAACGATGGAAAACAGGCTGCGCTGGCACAACCTAAAGTACTACACCTGGGTCGAACAACAGGGAAAGACGGTGGAAGAGCTAAACAGAACCATGGACCAGGGGTTCTGGAAGGACGAGGCTCAAAAAACCGGAGAGATCGACGGCCTGCTGATCGATCATAGAAGGAAGAACGGCTGACGGTCATTTTCCGGTGTCAGTTGGTGTTTGTGGAAGTGGCCTGACCTAAAAGCTGGGAGATAGAGTCGTTCAATATCAAGTATTTTGAAGCCTCTATCTGCTGAATAGAATCCTTATAACCGTCCAGACAGCTGAACGAGGGGATTGTTTCTCCAGTTGTCCTGTCGATGGCTATGCTGTTTTCAAGAATCCCGTCGCCGGACATTATGAATATCCTCCCGTCATCTATGAAGGATCCCTCTGGCACGTAATGTGTCAGAGAAACGAAGCCGCCCGACGAATTGTTCAGGTCTCTACCGAACAGTATTCCGTTTTTCTCGACAACGCCAATCAGATTCAGGAGAGTGGGGAAAAAATCTATCTGGCCTCCGGCTATGGAGCTAACTACCTTTAGCCTGGAGCCAGGTATATGAAAGACCAGTGGTATGTTCATGGCCTGAACCAGGTCGTAAGTCTTGCCGAGGACCCCGGTCATAATATCTCTGTTCTCTTTGTTGAAAGGATAAAGACCGGAATGGTCTCCATATATAGCAACGATAGAGTTCTCGTAGAGGCCGACATGTTTCAGATCGGATATGAAAACTCCCAGAGCTTTATCGGTGTAATGGACCGACTGGAGATAGTTGCCGAAAAGAGTTCCTTCGTGTTCGGGGAGTAGCTTTATTCCGTGAAGCTCGCCAGGAATATCGTACGGGTTGTGACTGGTGAGTGTGACAAGGAAGGCGAAAAAAGGAGAGGGCAGAGATTTTATCATCGTCACTACCTGCCTGAAAAAAGAGAGATCGCTCAAACCAAAGCCGATGATTTCGTCGTTTTCCATCTCTTCGAGACTCACAAAGTCGTCGAATCCCAGCGAGGGGTAAACTTTCTCCCGGTTCCAGAAGGAGCCTTTGTTTCCGTGAAAGGCGATCGTGTAGAAGCCTTTCGAATTCAAGAGGGCCGGAAGGCTGTAAAAACTGTTCTGATCGCGTGATTCATAGACAGAGATCTGCCCCAGACCATGCATAGAATTGTTTATAACGAATTCAGCATCCGATGTGTTGCCCGCTCCGACCTGCTGATAGATTTCGTTGAAATAGATGGAATTGTTTGAAATCAACCTGTTGAGATTTGGGGTAATTTCCTGACCGTTGTAGGAGAAACCTACAAGAAAGTCTTGGAAGGATTCCAGCTGTACCAGAATGATATTCCTGTTCCTGGCCAAGGCAAAATACTTTCCCTTCTCTGCAACTCTGTTTATATAACCACTATAGGTAACACTCTCATCGACAATGGGGGCTTTGATCTTACCCAGTGCCAGTCCGGCCATATCGTGCAGATGGTAAGCGAAGAGGCCGTAGCGATTGAAAACAAAGTAAGGCTGTAGTGATTCGGAGATGAGCGGCAGCACGAGAGCCAAGAATAAAATCGAAAACATCGCCAGCCACTGCGCTCTCCCGCTAGATTTTTCAACGGTCTCGCCAGTTCTCGAGAGCTTCCGCCTCAGGTATAATCCCACAGGAACAAGATCGATTATGAAGAGAAAACTCAGCGGATCCATCACATAGATTATGCTGCTCTTCACACCGCCTATGTGATGAACATGGGCCAGTTCCTTCACCGAGGGCAGGAATCCGAAGTACTGGAAGTAAAGAAAGTCTATGAAGAGCACACAGGATACTATACAGTAAAGCAGGAAGAACCTGCCTTTGAATAGAACCCGAAAAGTTATAAGCAGAAAGAAATACCAGACGATCGTTCCGATTATGTTGGAGAGCTTCAAGGTCTGAGCCGTATAGATGTAGAAAAATAAAACCTTTATCAGACTCATTGAAGCAAGCAAAGAGACAGTATCGACTGCCCAGTCATAAGTTTTTTTCAAGTGATTCACACCCGATCGATTTTTTCCAGCTTACCTATTGAGAAATTATACATACTCTATCGATTCATATCAACCCTTGAATCATAGATGGCATAGATTTGCAAGACACCAATTAACCATACGAAAGGTGTGTGAATTATGGTCGAACACGGCGCCACTGACGAAAAAGACCTCAGCTGTGGTGTTAAAAGAAACGATCTCTTCGAAATTCTGAAGAAAAACCGTGACAGGATACGTCAGTTGCACAATGTGGCTCTGCAACTTTCGAAGGCGGAGAACGAAGAGAGAATCTACGACTTGATAATCGAAGCCTCCAGAAAGATCCTGAAGTTCGATACGTATAGCCTCGATATAGTGGAAGGCGAGAATCTTGTAGTGAAAAGGATTTCCGAGTGTGTTACCGATAGTGACGCCCAGGTTTACAGCAAACAGGATGGAATAGCCGGAAGAACTCTGAGAGAAGGTAAAACAATAGCCTTAGGAAGCCTAGCAGGTAATTGCGAAGCCAAACCTATTAGCAGCGACTATAAATCGGCTTTGAGCATCCCCGTTGGTATTTACGGAGTCTTCCAGACGGCTTCGAACGTTGAAGATGCCTACCGCGAAGAGGATATAGATCTCGCCGAACTGCTCATCGCACACGCTGCAGAAGCTATAAGTCGTGTCAGGGCGAGGAAAGAAATATTCAGGCTTACCTATCACGACTGCCTGACCGGTGCGCTCAGCAGATATGGACTCTCGGAATTCGCAATGATGGAAATCGAAAAGGCAAGGAAATGTGATTCCCCCCTATCGATGATCATGATAGACATCGACAATTTCAAGGCGATAAACGATTCGATGGGTCACGTGTACGGCGACTTCATACTCTCCTGGATTGTCAGAAAGATCAAAGAAGTCATACGCGGCAGCGACCTCATCATACGCTGGGGAGGGGACGAGTTCATACTGATGCTCGCAGGCTCCGACAGATCGAAGGCAAGTATGACTGCCGAGAGAATTCGCTCTCATATCAAGTCCGAATGTGAAAGAGAAAACGTCAAAGTTGCCGTAAGCATGGGTCTGACATGCTATCACGGAACGGGAGACGGCGTCGATCAGATGATATTCAGAGCCGACATCGCACTTTATGAAGCTAAAAGACAGGGCAAAGACTGCTTGAGAACCTTTTGAACCTCATAGTGAAGATACCACGGAGATAACTTCCGGCCTATCCGGGCTGGAAAGATCGACCACAAAGAACAGCTTTCCGGCCACCCATGAATCGGTAGTGGCTTTATCTTTTCTGTTCCAGTACGATTCGCGGTTCAGAGGTTTTACAGAAAACTCGACCGAAAAGGCGAATTCAAGATCGTCCTGATCCAGTATCTCCAGCTTTTCAACAACATAGCCGGTTATCCGTCTTTCACAGGGCACATCCCTGCCTTTGAATCCGTCGAAGTATTCGTGGACCAACCTATCGGCCGTCTCTCTGAGCCGTATCTCTCTGGACCAACCGCTCTTCTCAAGAGCCGGAAAGATGCTGTCACCGAAAAAAAGTACCAATCCAAGCAAAGCCGCCTGAGCAAGTATAAGAATGTACAACAATCTCTGGTTCTCCACAGCTCCACCCCCAACTTTTCCTTTCAAAGATCATTATACCCTTTCTCAAGCGACCTTCTAACCGGGGAAGTTGTTTCACCGACGATTGTAGAGTAGAATATGGAGAAACCCGTTTTTTTGGAGGACTACGTGAAAGACTTAACCAGTGGGAACGAAGGCAGTCTAATCGTTAAATTCGCGATCCCGATGCTTCTGGGAAACGTATTTCAGCAGCTTTACAACACGGTGGACTCGATAATAGTGGGAAATGTGGTGGGCAAAGAGGCACTAGCAGCCGTCGGAGCTTCCTTTCCGATCATGTTCCTCCTTCTTTCCCTGATAATGGGAATAACTATGGGAGCCACTATATTGATCTCGCAATACTTCGGGGCAAAAGACTATGAAAAACTTAAAAAGACTCTGGACACAACATATATATTTCTCTTTTTTGGATCGATAGCGATTTCCATTCTAGGAATCCTTCTCAGCGGACCCATTCTTAGATTGATGAACACCCCCCAGGATATAATAAGCCAGGCACAGACTTACCTGAACATCATTTTCGCGGGGATGCTGACGCTTTTCGGTTACAACGCCATAAGCGCCATACTCAGAGGTCTCGGAGATTCTAAAACGCCTCTCTATTTCATAATAATAGCCACTCTTCTCAACATAGTGCTCGATCTGGTTTTCGTTATGACCTTCGGTTGGGGCGTCGCCGGTGTTGCCTGGGCGACCGTGATCTCCCAGGGAGTCTCCTTTCTCTCGGGAATTCTCTACCTGAACAAAAACCACGATTTCCTCGGCATCAAATTCAAAGGAATGAGATTCGACGGTGAGATCTTCAAAAAGTCTCTTAGAATCGGCCTGCCCGCTGGAGTTCAACAAATGCTCTTCTCTCTGGGTATGATGGCTCTGCAATTTTTGGTGAATGGCTTCGGTACCGACACCGTGGCCGGCTTCATCGCCGCGACCAGGGTCGATACCTTCGCATCGATGCCGATATTCAGCTTCGGCGCGGCCATATCGGCCTTTGCGGGGCAGAATCTTGGCGCGGGAAAAATGGAGAGAGTCAGGCGCGGTCACCGGTTAACGCTAATGGTTTCGGTTAGCCTCGCCTTCATCACGGCGATCTTCATCTTCCTGCTCGGAGGATTCATGATACGAATGTTCAATTCAGATCCCGAGGTAGTGAGAATCGGCTCGAATTACCTCAAAATCGTTAGTGCTTTCTACGGGGTCGTGGCCTGGATGTTCATCACGACTGGCGTGATGAGGGGTGCGGGTGATACGTTTGTTCCGATGATCATCTCCATACTTTCGCTCTGGCTTATAAGAGTTCCTCTAGCTGCGATCTTCTCGGGATTCATGGGTGAAAGCGGCATCTGGTGGTCGATTCCAGTTGCGTGGAGCGTTGGATTGATCCTCACTTTGATCTACTACCGCACCGGGCGATGGAAGAGTAAAGTCGTGGTGAAGAACGTTCAGATGGATGAAAATTGACCGGAAATACACCAATACCGCATTCCCGGCCTTTTATCATCCATACGCTTCAACTGTACATATCACATCGAATACGGATAACTTCTTTGGCCGTCACGATTCCAGGATCGATTTAAGGACGTGTCTGGCCCAATTTCTACCGGCGTTTGCCGCGTACTCGATTCCCGAACCGACCGGATCGTAGAAATCAACCGTCCCCACTATCTTGTTATCTTTGAGCCTGTTGATCATCTCCTGAAAGACTATTCCCATGAGCCCTTCGTGTGTGCAGAAAAGCGCGACGTTCTTTCCATGCAACCGGGTGGAATTGAACAGACTCTCGAACGGCGGTGCGTAGCTCATCGCCCACACCGGAGTTCCGAAAAATATGAGGTCGTAATCTCCCAAATTATCCGGTGTCGCTTTCAAACGGGGAGTGGGATTCATTATGACACTTTCGCCCTCCCACATATACTTCACTCTCTTTCCACCGCTCTCCTCCAGCGGAACCAGCTCGAAGAGGTCGGCGCCGGTTTCGTCGGCAATCATCTCGGCTATGGTTTTTGTGCTGTCATCATAGGAATAATAAACGACGAGTACCTTCTTTTCATTGTTCGATTCCATTTATAAGACCTCCCAATGGCGATAAATATTATCCATATTTATTTTCGCACATCCCGTCCGCTTTTTCAAACAGAGTTCCGGAGTCTCAGGATTGATCAGCCCGTTTCATCGTGGTTCACACCACCAGTGCGAGAATTAAGAGCGGTTCGCCGTTGCTTGCGCGGAACGCTGCTCCATATTAATTAACACGCCTTTCGCCGCTCGAAAGAGCGAGATGAAAGGCGGGAGATCGTAAAAAAATCAGAAAATCGACCAGTAGCTGCTGCCATCGGGCTTGCGGGTTATGAAGCCGTATTCAATCAGGTATCTTCTCAACAGTACATAATCGTCGTAGTAGCCTTTCAAGATTTCGTTAACCTCTTTTTCCGAATAGATGCGGTTGCTGGTGAACTCCCCGGCGATCTTCATGAGAACTATCAGCTTGTCCTTTTCCTTCTTGGGAAACCTGATCAAGCTACCGTCTTCCCCGAAGAACTTTTTTATTTTTTCTTCCCTTTCCGCTTCGGTTATCACGTATCTGTCGTCGATCATGGTAGCACCTCTGTGAACATCGATTATCCTGTCTTCCTTCTTGATTTTCTCTTCCATCAACTCGAAAAGAACCAGGAAGATTTTCGCCTGTTTGGCCTTCTCTTTGAGGCGAAACCGATGATTTCTGACTGTTGAACGGTTGATGTTCATTCTCCTGGCTATCTCTCCGTCGTCCAGACCGCTGAAAAATCCTCCCATTAGCTCACATTGGAGTTCGGTCAGACCGGTGTACTTCCTCTCGATCGCCATCAAGGATTCGAAAACCGAACCGTGCACGGACTTTATGTGCTCTTCAACGGTCCTTTTCGCATCGAAGAAAACCCCGTTGACCGTGTAAACGACTCCTTCTTCGAAACTCATTCCACAGTAATGACAGACGTAATTCCTCTCGTCAAGGGAATAACCGCGTTTAAGATCTTCTATACTCGCCTTCCAGAAAAGTTCCGCAGATTCCATATCTACACCTCCATGGAACAATATACCACACCACGAAGAAATAATCAAACATGAATCTATTTTGTTTGATTATATTCAACTAATTAGCTACATTGTTTGTTATAAAGTGGCATCTCTGTACACAGACGGGCCGTTGTTGCGTTCGGCGTTGCTGAGGTCCCGGTTGAAAAGATAATCGATCGCACGTTGTTGTTTGTGGCATTAAAAAAAGAACATCTGTCTTCAGACCGTTAAGACAAGCACTTTTCTGGTGAAAGTATGGTCGTACCCGCATTCGCGGTAGATCTTCATCGCCGTGGTCCTGTCGGAGGTTACGGAAAGGAGAGCCCTCCTGGCCTGTCTATTCTGCAAATATATGAGAGCTTCCGACATCAGCGCCCTTGCCACTCCCTTTCCCCTCCATTTGTTCACGACAAAAACCTCTTCGGTGTAGTATTCGCCGTCATTCGATGGATACACCATCAAACTCGCGACAAGGTTTTTCCTGTCATCGAAGACCGCTATAACGGCCCCGTGGGATTTCCAGTCCGGTCTCTGGAAGAAGTAATTCAAATACCTGTATTCCAGTGGAGAATCTGGAAAGCAGGACTGTTCGGCGCTCAGATATTTGAGGATCTCCGGTTCTTTCTTTGGCTTCCAGACTTTCACCAACAGGCCCTCGGGGAATTTCACAGGTATCACCGGAAGTTCGAGATCTCTTTCCATGTAATAGAAATCGACCCATGGAAGGAATCCCAGTCCTTCGAAGAACCTGTATCTTTCAATCTCGCTTTCGTGAAGCCTTACACAGATTCTCGTTCCGGCAGCCCTGAAGTAAGATTCCGTAGATTTACTTATCGGACGGATAGAACTTTGAAAAAGCTCTCCCATAACCTCGAGAGCTCTGTCGAAGAGGATGGTTTTTATATCTAGCCACACGTGATGATAGTATTTATTCGAGAAGTTCTGTCGCGAAAGGAATTTCGAAAAACCGACGACTTTTCCATCATCAAGTGCGAGAAGAATGTTTCTTCTCCCATTGAGGAGGGGGTTTTTGAGGTCTGAAACATCGAAGCTCTCGGCGAGCGGATACTTCTCCTCGTAGAGCTTTTCCACCGACATTATCTCGTCCTGTCTGTCTTTCGAATAGGGCAGTATCTCCATCGCTCCACCTCCCCCAAGAGTATATCAAAACTTCTTTATCGATTCAGGAACACCCCGCGTATTTATGCTAGCATTGTGGAAAGACTTACAGCGTCGGGGTTTGTGATGGAAAGCATTCTCATAGCTTTTGGTCTGGCAATGGACGCGTTCGCGGTATCGATATGTGTCGGTGTTTCTCTGGAGAAAATCACACCCGGACAGATCTTCAGGGTGTCCTTCCATTTCGGATTCTTCCAGTTCATGATGCCTTTACTCGGATGGCTTCTGAGCTCGAGGTTCGAAAAGTACATCGAGTCTTTCGATCACTGGATAGCCTTCGCACTCCTCTCTTTCATCGGAGGCAAGATGTTTCTCGAAGTCTTCAAGAAAGAAGAGGAAAGCCTGTGCATCGATAGAACCAGAGGAGTGCATCTTATAATGCTATCGATAGCCACTTCGATAGATGCGCTCGCGGTGGGGATAGCCTTCGCTTTTTTGAAGAAACCCATTCTGGAACCGGCCATTGTTATAGGCGTGGTAACGGCCTCTCTCTCCTTACTTGGCATAAAGGGAGGTCACAGGCTTGGCGAAAAATTCGGGAAGTCGATGCAGGCGATAGGCGGTCTGGTGCTGGTATCGATCGGAGCGAAGATCCTTATAGAGCACGTTTTCAGCCACTGAGGGGAACAGAGAGATTAAAAAGTCAAGATCTCATCGCTCTTCACACCTTTCAGGATCGGGAGTTCCGCTCTTTGTACAGTTCCATGACCTTGCTCTTGGTCCCGAATTCGCGGTAGAAGAGGAAGATCACGAACGCGTTTGCCCCGTAGAATACGGTGCTGAGAAGGAAGAGCTGGTTGTATCCGCTCACGTATGTACCGACAATGTACCCGAAGACCATTGCGGCGATCGCTCTGACCGTGTTGTTTAAAAAACCGTTCAGACCGGACACTGTGGACAGTTTCGAATTTGGAACGTAGGAATAGATTATGGAAGTCATTATAGGGTTGGTTATGTTCATGAACACGAACCTGAAGGCGTACAGCACGGTGAAGAGGACCGGCTCGCGCGCCACCACAAGAGAGAGCATAAGCGGAACTACCAGCAGCTGCATCGCAAGATTGAACCTCAAAGGTCCAAAACGCCTGCCCAGACGGTGAGACAGGATGGAACCGGCGGCCGTTCCAAATTGCGCGATCGAGAGGGCTATTCCAATACCTGTAGCCGACATGTTGAAGAGATCTTTGAAGATCAGATTCCCGAAATGTATGAAAAGCCCGGCACCGAAGCCCACCGTTGCCGTAGATACGAAGTAGTAAGTCAGAACCTTTTTTTCGTCACGCTCAAGGCCCGAGAAGTCGAAGAGCTCTTTGAATCTCGACTTTGTATCAATAACTCGCAACTGAATTATGGGAATTACGGCCAGAAAGTGCCCGAGCATCGAAATCAAAAGAGTCGACTGCAATCCGAAGAGATCTCCAAAAAAGCCCCCCACAAAATTACCAACAACACCGCTCGCCATATTTATGCCGAAGTTCAACCCGAAGATTTTCGCCCTGTTTTCCGTCTTCGTGACCCCGGTCATAGCGGCCATCACCACTGTGAAGGCCGTCACCGTGAAGCCACCTTTTATGAATGAAAGCAACACCACAATACCCGGGTCAACAACGTAAGCCAGGGCGATTCCAACAACCGGCACGACGACAGCCGAAAAGAGCAGTATCTTTCTCTTTCCGATCCTGTCGGCAATTACGGCCGCTATAAGACCTATTATGGCCGAACCCCACAGCTGGGCCGAAGTTATGTTGCCGATGGTGTTGTTGCAAAAACCCAGTTCTCTGAGATAAAGGTTATAAACTACCCGGTACATGGAGATGGTTATCGTTGAGATGAACGTGTAAATCAGGAGCAGAAAGATGTTTTTCCTCAAACCGCAACCTTCTTTTGTTTGATATGCTGACAATATACTACCACTTCGAGCAGTAACTTTGAAGTACCGACTGAGCCTTAGAGCGTTCAACATGATATGATACTTTTCAAAGAACGTCTATTCCGGGAGGGTTATAGATTGACGCAGTCGAAGCTACGGAGAATCGGGTCGGAGGTTTTGAAACCCTTAAAGAAAGTTGTCGAGAAGGCCGTTGCTTTCAGCGTGGCGCTACCCTGGATGATACTGATTCTCTTCGCGGTGCTCACGGTCTTCTTTGGAATGAAGACAACTTCTCTGAAGTTTGAAACGAACATAGACAATCTAGCCACGAAATCGGCTAGCGAAATAAAAGAGATAGAGCTGGCGGCGAGAGACTTCTCGATTTGGGAACCGCTCTATCTGGTTCTCGTTGGTGATACGAGAAAACTGGAAACCTGGCAGAAGATAGCGCAAACCACGGCGAACCTGCGGAAGGTAGAAAATGTATCGCGCGCTTTGAGTCCTCTAGATTCGACATACATAACACTTCAAGGTTTCAGCATCGGGAACATACCAGTAGCCTCCGCAGTTCCTTCAAGCGAAGGAGAACTCAAAATATTTTTTGATAATCTCTCCAGGAGTTTTGACAGTCGCTTCTCCGTCAGCTCTTCTGGGGATGCGGTCGTTGTGAGGCTGTACATTAGGGGCGGTCTGGGAAGCCGTGGGAAGAAAGCCATTGACGGAATACAGAAGATACTGCAAGATGAATGGGGCGACGGAGGTTACTATCTCACAGGAGAACTCTTTTTGGGTTATTCGGTCGATAAAACGGTTGTTGCAGATGTGATGATTCTCTTCCCGCTGGCCATAGCCGTTGTCTTTATGGTCACTATACTGAGCTTCAGAAGTGTCTCAGGAGTGCTGGCTCCAACCCTCACTGTGCTTTCCACTGTCGTGGTGACTCTGGGCTTCATGGCTATGCTCGGTAAACCCCTCACGATAATCAGCGCCATCCTGCCCGTTCTGCTGATAGCAATGAGCAGCGCCGACAGTATACATATTTTCAGTAGATACCGCGAGGAAATCTCGCGTGGTAGTCAGAAAAGACAGGCGATCACACAATCGATGAGCTCCATGGTGCTGCCGGTAGTTATGACCTCGCTGACGACCGCTGCCGGTTTTGGCTCACTCATATTCTCTTCCATCATTCCGATGAAAGAACTTGGCTACTTCAGCGTTTTCGGAATTATCTACGCTATGTTGTTTTCATTACTGGCCGTCCCCGCCGTACTTTCTTCGCTTCCCGCACCGAGGGTTGATATAGCCGCGTCTAGAAACGTAGAAGAGCCTTTCATGGATAAGTTGCTATACAGATTTTCCGTGGCGGTGGCTAAGAAGAGGCGGATCGTGTTGCTGATTTCGATAGCCGTTGCTCTGGTCTGTATAGTCGGTATCACAAACGTACAGTTCGAATCGAATTTGTCAAGATACTTCAGAAAGGGGAGCGCCGTATCCAGGGGCGTAACCACCTTTGAAGATAGATTCGGCGGATCCTCCCTTCTCATAATCGCCGTCGATTCTGGGAGAGAAGGAGGGGTAATGACTGTGGATTTCATAAGGGCGCTCGGCGAGATGGAAAAGGTGCTGGACGGTTTTGATATACTGTCTAGAACGTCTTCTTTCCACAGCCTGGTGGGCTCGATCTACCCGGGAGACCTGAACCAGGGGCAGATAACGCTTATAAAATCGGGCGTCGGAAGCTCGGGGGTGCAGGGGTACGTCAGCAAGGATTCCTCGAAAGCCGCCATACACACGTATATCAGAAATACAAGTACGCGGGAGATATCCAGAACACTTGTCCGGGTCGAAAGAGAACTGCTAAAGGTTTTACCAGCTGGCGCCACGCTCACACTCACGGGTACACCACGCGTCATCCAGCTACACATGGAGAGCTTCGCCCAGAGCCAGGCGGTCAGCCTTCTGTTCTCGGCGATTATAGTCTGGTTCATCGTATCTCTTATGTTCCTGTCGATTTTCATAGGTTCTCTCGCCATGCTACCACTACTTTTCACGATAGTTTTCAGTCTGGGAATTATGGGATTGACGGGAACACCTCTCGATGCGGCAACCGTTCTGGTGGCAAGCATATCCGTCGGAGTCGGGATAGATTACTCGATACATTTCATAGAAAGGGTAAAGTACGAACTCAAGTCTGGCAACTCACTGGAAAAGGCCAGCAACAAAGCTTCCCGCACGGCTGGACGCGCAATACTCATAAATGCCATAACTCTCATTTCGGGCTTTTCGATACTCGCCTTCTCCAACTTTCTCACAGTATCGGCATTTGGAATACTGATGACCTTCACGATGGCCGCCAGTTCCGTGGCGGCTCTGGTGATCATACCTGCCATACTGAACTCGCGAAGGCTCGGTGATAGGATATTGAAAGTCTTTTTAAGGGCAGACGTTAAAGAGTCGAGACAGTAGAAATGACGTTCCCAAAGCACCTACCAGGTTTGAATTCCGACCAGTCCCAGGCTACCGAGTCCGCTGGAAACGAGATCCTCGACGTACGCGTCGGCCACCGCCACGAAAGAATCCAGGCCGGTCGCCTGTCCCTGCTCATCGAAAGTATAGGCCGTTATTGAACCTAGTATGAACAGCTGGGGAGTATGACCGTTTCCAGTAATGAGATTTTGAATATCCGGAAATTGTACATCTCCTCCGCTCCCGGAATCCTTCCAGACGAAAAAGGTTCCCGTGAGTGATTTGTTGCCGTGAGTTGAGTTCCCATGAATGTACTGCATGATCATATCTCCGCCGACCGAGGCAAGGGTCAGAGAGGATGTCCGTAATTTGGTGAGCATATTGCTTATTATGTCTTGCGATACTTCTTTGGTCTTGTTGCCCACAGGAGAGTTGCCGTCGCCGTTGTTCACAAAATCGTACAGATAATCGTACACGATGTTGGTGTTTATAGTTATATCCCCGTACACTGAAATGTTGTAATGACCGCAGACCTTGCTGATACCGTGTGGATCGTTCCCGAAGACAGTATCGCCCATTATCTTGACGTTCGCCGTGGTGCTTCTCACAAGCGACACAGGTATGTGGAGGAAGTTCCCGGAATCGCCGTAGTATATCTTCAGACCGCTGTCATCGAAGAAAGCTCTGAAGAGGGGAGAGACGGCCCCTGTGGGGGGCGATATTATTATCAGCTCGCTTTCATTCACCGACGAGAGCGTATGATTTGAACTGAGAAGGTAATCGGTGCCCCCAGCGGGCAGAGAGTTGAGGTAATCGTTCTTCCACTGATTGTAGGAGGGATCTGGTGAATCGGAAAAGTACGTGTACCAGCCCGGATAGCTTGCGATTATCTCAGCCTGAGTCATCAGGTCGGAAGCTACGCTTTTCGAGGTTACTCCCCCGGTTATTATCTCCCCGGGTGTGCTGGAGGCGGTCATATCGAGGATTACGCCCCCGAGAATTATCGCTCCTCCGTATATCAGATCGCCCGTTACCTTCGGGTTCCCTTTTCCACCGGAGACGTTCATAAGTGTGAGCACTCTGTCCATTCCGGCCATTCTCACCGCCGGAAGGAGTATCCCGCCCCTGAGTTTCGAAACGAGGCCGAGGGCGTAGGTTCTGTAATCTCCAATCTGCGCAGAAGTCACAACGGTGTAGCGTTCCCCGACTTTGTAGACATGGGCGGAAAGAGTGTATTCGCCGCCCCCTAGGCCGGGATCGTCGATGAAGGACTGAAGTTCGTCGGTGAAGTCAAATCCGCCCGTACTCGAATCTATATCGCTGAGGAAACTGGCCCAGTAGAACTTTTCGACACCGCCTTTTGTGGATAAGAAGGCTTTGAATTCATCTATGCCGTCCCAGGATTCGTCACCGTTCAAGGCTTCTTCCACATCGGACTGGATGATGAGGTGAGACACAATCTCAACGGCATTAGTGGCAACATTCTGCATTTTCGACGATGTCTTGAAGGACTTCATCTTTTCGGTGTTCCGGCCGAGCTGACTGCTGGCCGCAAGCAAGATGAATGTGCAGAAGGTCAGCAGAATCAACGTCATCGGTAAGGCAAAGGCCCTCTTTCTAGCGTAGCGAAACCACGACATGATAAACCTCCTCCCTTTCGCTCATCTCATCTACAAGAGTGTAGTTTATCGTATAGAGATCCTCACTGTCTGTAGTGCGGTGAAACGTTATGGTTGAGACCTCCGTGTCTCTGAAGCCCGAAGTCTCTATATAGGTGTCGTTCAAAATAATCATCAGATCATTCATCCTCCCGGCGATTTCTTGAGCGTTCGAGGCGTCTTTCAAAACGCTGTCCTGCCTTATGAAACTGCCCACAAGACTGGCCACTGCCTCTATTTCCGAGGCTCTGGTAGTTTCTTGCGACATTCTCTTGTGAGATATGACCAGCGCGATTCCCAGCGTCAAAAAGCCCGCGAGTATCGCCAGAGCCACAAGAGTCTCGGCGAAAGTGAACCCTCTCTTAATAGAACCTCACCGCCCCCTGAGCCCTCCTGCGCAATATTGGTACCCCCGATGGCGAGTAGTACGTGAATGTTGCATCGTACTTCAGATAGTTCTCGATCGGTTCAACGCTGAAATTATCTACGAAGCTCGCAAGGATGCTGGTCGATGTTCCGCCGTTTTCATCAGTGTCGAATATATGCACGATCTGCTTTTGCGAAGAGATATAGGTTATCGTGGAAAGGGCCGTCTCCCATCCCAACACATTTTTTTCGGGAATGCTGTGGCTAAGAACTATGGCCTGTTTTGCACCTTCGACACCGTCGCTTACATTCGGCACACCGGCCAGCAGTGTCCACTGTCTGGAAACTATCGAACGGATCGACGTGTGCAACTTCGTTATTTCCTCATCCAGGGAGAGTGAGGCGTTCACTTTACCGGACATCTTCAGAGATAGCGAAGCGATCATACTGACGGTCGCAAGAACAATTGTTGAAACAGCAAGCGCAGCCAGTATTTCTGCCAGCGACATTCCAGGTTGTAGATTTCTGATTTCTGTTTTTGGCCTTTTCATGAATAACATCACCCGGATACAGATAGAAATAGTAATACAAACATTTAAGTCTATTGAATGATATCATTTATTGAGTTACAAATCAAGAAAAACATAACCATTTCACCCTCCTCCACCCACACGTGATAAACTTTTTAGTAGTTGTTAAAGATTACAGAGGTGAAGAAATGCCGGAAATAAATTCCTTCGGTGAAAATCTTAAAAGAAACATGTCCAGAGTGATAGTGGGCAAGGGCGAGATAATAGAAAGGGCGCTGGCCATTCTTCTGAGTGGCGGCCATGTTCTCATAAACGATGTTCCAGGTGTTGGAAAAACGGTTTTTGCCAGAAGCCTGGCAATTTCCCTGGGGCTGGATTTCAGGAGAATACAGTGTACACCCGACCTTCTCCCCAGTGATGTGACGGGTCTTAACGTGCTGGATATCAAAAACAACGAGTTCATCTTCAAGAAGGGACCGGTCTTCACGGAGGTACTACTGGTAGACGAGATAAATAGAACCACCCCGAGAACCCAATCGGCTCTTCTGGAAGCCATGGGCGAGAGACAGGTTACAATCGACGGGAAGACCTTCCCTATGTCAAGGCCATTCTTTGTAATAGCAACCCAGAATCCTGTAGAGTTCGAAGGGACCTTTCCACTCCCCGAAGCCCAGCTTGACAGGTTCTCCGTTTCGCTCTCGATGGGATATCCCGGTGAAGAATACGAAGTAGCGCTTCTGAAAGGTATGTTGCTCGAGCATCCTCTGGAAAACCTCAAGACCGTCTCCAGCAGAGACGAGCTGCTGAAGGCGATGAAAAGAGTGAAGGAAATAAAGGTAGAGAGATCGGTACTGGAGTACGTGGTTGCGATAGTATCTAAAACCAGAATTCACAGGGACCTATCGCTCGGGTCCAGTCCCAGGGGTTCGATAGCCATCGTCGATGCGGCCAGGGCGCTGGCGGGACTCAGGGGAAGAGAGTTCGTTATCCCGGACGATATAAAGGAGATAGCTCCGGAGGCACTATCCCACAGGATAATGCTCAGACCTGAGGCCCGCCTGATGAGACGAACGGCCAGAGACATCGTAGAGGAAATCCTGAAGACCGTTCCAGTTCCGCTTCAAAATGAGAGAACTAAGGCTTGAAAGTTTATCTTCCAGGAAGAGACGGCTCTTCACAGTCTCGACGGCGGTCTTCGTTTGGGTTATTCTGTCGGTGGATACCTTCTCTTTGATGATCGGGTCATTGGTTGCCCTTCTCTGGATTCACTACTTTTTCGTGGCATTATCGATCAAAAGACTTAATATAACCCGCACAATTGACAGAGAAAGACTTTTCCCCGGAGAGTATCTCACCTTGAAATACTCGATCTCCGCCACTCCGCTGATGCAACTCGAACTTATCGCGATGCCCACGTTGAGGGGCAGGTACGATTTTGCCAGCACAAGGGGCGAGAGGGTGATCGTCAGAAGCGATCGCACCGTGAGTTTTCAATATACGGTGAGTTTCAGAAAGCGCGGCGAGAAGGACCTTTCCAAACTCGAAATCCTTTACAGGGACCCCATGAAGCTCTTCGCCATTAAGGCTACTTACTCTCTGGAAGAGAAGATTATGATTCTTCCGCGTATAATCGACCCGGGCAGTTTCCCGCTAAGGTTACGCGAATTGCTTCCGGGAAGGGAGAGCGATTTCAAGTTGATGGAGGATTTGACCGATTTCCGTGGGATCAGGGAGTACGACAGGGAACCACTCAACAGAATTCACTGGAAAGCCTCTGCGAGAATGGGCAGTCTTTATTCGAAAGAGTTCGGCTACACGGCAGTCAGCAAGACCTTTCTCTATCTGGATCTAAACCTTTCCGACGAAGTCTTTGCACGCGATGTGTGGGAGAGGATCAGAGTAGATTACGAGGAGACGGCCATCGAGGTCGCCGGCTCTTTGATCAGAAAGATTATAGCCGATTCCGGCCGACTGACGCTCGTTACGGTGGGAGAGAAAGTGAGTTACATGGACGACACCGGCAGGGACTGGATAGATTTTTTCGAAGCCCTTTCGGCGGTTCACGGCTGTGAAAAAGGGCCGTCGCTTTCGGAATGTATGTCGCGCGATATGGGCCGCTACGATCCCGCTACGACGGTAGTGGTCCTCTCTCTGTACCTCGGGGAGAGCATACTCCCCGATCTCGTAAAGGCCAGAGGCCGTGCCAATCGCGTCGTGGTGCTTCTCATGCCTTTCGGTTTGAGAAAGTCCGGCCAACTGCCGGGAAAGTCTTATCAGATGCTTCCCAGGGCGATGGAAGAGTTGAAAAGGAGGAGTTCTCTGCTCGAGGAGGAGCAGATAATCGTGCGGGTGGTGGAGGAAAACCGGTCTCTGGCGGAGACCTTCGGGGAGGCTGGTACGCATAGATAAGACTGGCAGGATTTCGGCGTTCGTTGTCGCCTCTGTGGCGGTCTTGGCGTTGATGCAGCCCGGCGGGCTGTTGATCGCAATTATCGGTGGATCGATAGTCGGCCTTCTTTTCGCCTACGGAAGGAACAGAGCCGGCTGTAGTGTGTATTTTCTACTACCGATAACTCTTTTTGCACTCATAATACTCCTGAGCGGAACCCTCCGTGTCGATGCTATACATACCTTATCCACAGTCGCGATGATAGCCGGTATAATTCTGGCTATGGATTGGCGCCCTTATCCGGCCCTGACGGGCCTGTTGATCCTGGGGGTCGCCTTTTCTATCAGCCCGATCCCGCCGGAAATCGCGGCTCCGGTCTTTCTGCTCCTTATCTGCTACAGATTGTTCACGATACCCGGCTTTTCCAGGCTGTTGCTTGTCTCGGTTCTGGTGCTGTCGGTGCTTGTCCTGATCGTCTCGAGAGAACCGGTCGGCGGGCTTATGAGGAATTTGGAAAGCGAGGAGCATCCCGAAGAAACCACTTCCACTCAGGAGCAAAAAAATCTTGAGTGGCTTCAGTACGGCCAGACAACGGCCGAACCAGAGAGTCCGGGGAGAGACATGCTTCGCGCTCCCCGTATTGTTGACGAAGCTCCACCGGAAGCGGGAGTTATAGAATCGATAATCATATCGGTGTTCTATACCCTTTCGTTAGTGCTAGTGGCTTCGATAGCGTGGAAGACGTTCCAGATAACGCGTGGATTTGCTAAGCTGATACCGCCTTTTCTCATATTGATCTCTCTTTTGATCTTCATGATAGGGGGATTCATGTATCTAAGATCGCTTCCCCTGGCAGATAACATCGAGTTTTTGTCGAGCGGAGACACTCTGTCTCCGGCTCCGTCTTCAAACGTCGTAGAGGTTGAAAGCTCCGCGAGTGTCGATACAGCTCCTGAAGAGTCCGCGTTGGCCGGGATCCTGTTCGAAACTCTGAGGTGGTCTTCATTCGCCGCAATCGCCCTTCTTTCGATCGCCCTCGCACTCGCGATAGTTTTCGTAACTGCGGGCAGCGATGAAGGCCGAAAGCGCGGTGGCGATCATGAAAAAACCCTTAAAGGACCTCAAGACAGTCAAAAACTACCGGACCGCCAAGTGCCGCCTCTCAAATACGACAGAAAATTCATCCTTGACGGCTACAGATGGCTGCGGATGAACTTTTTCAAAGATTACGTCCAGCTCACACCCTACGAACTGCTCGAGGAGATCGATCAGGAAAAGCGAGGAGCGTTCCTGGAGGCTACATCGATCTATGTACCGGTCAAATACGGACAGATCGATCCCTCCAGGGAAGAGTGTGTGAAGTTCCACTCGCTTCTGGTGGAACTTTTCCAGACGAGAGAAGCGGGAAGCTCGACCAAAAAAGCGTAACGAAGCATCCGGAGAAGGGAACTGGTAGTTTGGGAAAGGGAATGACAAAAATATTCTTTTTATTTCGGACCGGGTACTTGTAATTTATTGAATTAAGTGTGTTATAATCAATCTGTCCAGAAGGACACTATCGCTTTGCAAGTGGTGCAAGGTAATTTTAAGGAGGAACACTCAAGTATGACAGGAACTGTGAAATGGTTCAACGGAACAAAGGGGTACGGCTTTATTACTAAGGACGAAGGTGGGGATGTCTTCGTTCACTTTTCCGCAATCGAAATGGATGGCTTCAAGACTCTTGACGAAGGTCAGAGAGTAGAGTTCGAAGTTGAGGACGGCCCAAAGGGTCCTCAGGCAGCAAAAGTTAGAATTGCGAAGTAATCGAATGTCTATATAAGCAATCCCATCGCCCGCTTGACAGCGGGCGATTTTTTTCTTCTGACACTCCACCGGCCCTCCCGGAGCACTCTAAAAAGCCAAAACCACTATATACAGTGCGCTGTACTCCAATCTCTGTTGTGCTAACATATTCATGAAGCGGTGTCATGACAGGAGGAGAACATGGAGACCAAGATTCTGAACGTAATCGATGGACCGACACTTTTCAACGCATTTTTCTCTGGCGCCAGAGCCGTTATTAAGGAGCAGGGTTACCTCAACAAAATAAATGTCTTTCCGGTTCCTGACGGGGACACGGGAACCAATCTGGCATCTACGATGAGATCAATAATAGAGTTAACGGCCGTCTCTCAATCCGTCGGTAAGACTTCCAGATCGATCGCCGATGCTGCTCTCATGGGTGCCAGAGGCAATTCCGGAGCGATCTTCGCCCAGTACATACACGGGCTTAGCAACGCGATCGGCAACAAAGAGAGCCTCGACAGCGGAAGTTTCGCCAAAGCCGTTCAGGAGGCTGTCCCTTACGCTTACGATGCAATGTCCACACCGGTAGAGGGAACGATGCTCACAGTTATGAAGGACTGGGCAGAAGCGTTGAACTCGGCTGGAAACTCCGAAAACTCCTTTCTCGAAATGATAACCAGATCCAACGAAGTCGCGAAGAAATCTCTGGAAGAAACGCCCGAAAAGCTAGATGTATTGAAAAAGGCCGGTGTCGTAGATGCCGGGGCCAGGGGTTTCGTGGCCTTCGTGGAGGGAATAAAGATATTCCTGAGCGGCAAGACTATGGAGATGGAAGACGAGGTCATTCCCGATATCGAGCTGCGCAACCACGTCCATGTCGATGAGACCAACATACAGTTCAGGTACTGCACCGAAGCGATAATAGAGGGAACGGGAATCGACCACGCCTCTCTGAAGAGAGATGCGAGTTCTTTCGGAGATTCCGTCGTAGTGGTTGGCTCCGACAAACGCACGAGGGTTCACATCCACACCAACGAGCCGGCCGATCTCTTTTACAGGCTCGGAAAATACGGCAGCATCACGCAGCAGAAAGTTGACGACATGGAGATGCAGTACAGAGTCAGCCAGAAGCGAAAATACCCCATCGCACTCGTCACCGACTCGGTGTGCGATCTGCCGAGAGAGATCATAGATTATTATCAGATCCACGTTGTGCCGCTGTTTCTGAATTTCGGGGAAAGTCATTATCTGGACAAGATAACCATCAAGCCCGACCAGTTCTATACGATGCTTGACAGCACCGAGACCTATCCGGTTTCGGCCCAGCCGGGGATGAATTCCTTCCAGAATCTCTACCACTTTCTGGCGACACATTACGATTCAGTCATCGCCATCCATGTTTCCGATAAACTGAGCGGTACCTGGAATTCAAGTCTGAAAGCGGCAGAAAGACTTAAAGGAAAGAAAATCAGCGTAATAAATTCCAGGCACGTCTCCGGCTCCTTCGGATTGCTCGTCCTGAGGGCCGCCCAGCTCATAGAAAAAGGAATGGACCACGATGAAATTGTCGCAGCCATCGAATCGCTCACAAAGAACTCAAGGATCTTCGTGAGTGTGAACACTTTGAAATACATGGTCAAGGGTGGAAGAGTCAGCCCGACGAAGGGCCTGCTGGCCAAAATTATGAACCTAAAGCCGATTGTATCGGTGGATGAAGAGGGCAACTCGAAACTTTACGGGAAGGCCTTCAGCAGGCTCGGAAACATGAAGAAGATACTGGGTTTCATCGGTGAACTGAACAGAAAGTGCAGAGTCGAGAATTACAACATAACGCATGCCCGCGCACCGAAGCAGGCCAGGGCTTTTGAGCAGAGTCTCACGAAGCTGCTGGGGAAAAAGCCGGAATTCATAATGGAAGTCTCCCCGGTCGTCGGAATAAGCGCCGGGGTCGGCGCGGTGAGCGTTTCGGTGTTGTGCGAGAGAAACACCTGGTCGGAAGAGATAAAAGTACGCTGAGGAGTCTGTATGATCGAAGTCGTTCTGTTTAACGCTCTTGTGGTACTTGCTTATATGAGTATCTTCTTCCTGATCGCCTCGGCAGTGAAGGATAATTCGATTGTCGATGTCGCCTGGGGAACGGGGTTTGTGTTGATCGCCTATTTCACCCTTCTCTTCTTTGGTGAGTTCAACCTCAGACAGTTTCTGGTAACGATTGCTGTAACTCTCTGGGGGTTGAGACTGGCAGTCCACATTTTCAGGCGAAACAAAGGCAGGGGTGAAGATTTCAGGTACGCGGCGATGAGGGAGAAGTGGGGGAGATATGTCTTGATCCGCTCCTTCCTGCAGATATATGTCCTTCAGGGCTTTTTCATGCTCGTTGTGGCGTATCCGGTTATGCTTGTGAACAGCACGCCCGGCCCATCCTTCAGCTGGCTGGACTTTCTGGGCCTGTCGATCTGGATCGCCGGTTTCCTCTTCGAAGCCGTTGCCGACAGTCAGCTGAGAGAGTTCGTGAAGACCAAAAGACCCGGCGAGATAATGAAGAGCGGCCTCTGGAGATATTCCCGGCACCCCAACTACTTCGGTGAAGCCGTTCAATGGTGGGGGATTTTTATCGTTGCACTCTCACTGGATGGCGGATGGTGGACCATCGTTAGTCCGATTCTAATAACCTTTCTCTTGAGATTCGTTTCGGGCGTCCCTTACCTCGAAAAGAAGTACCGACAGTACCAGCAATTCAGGGAATACATGAAAGAAACCAACGCCTTCATTCCATGGTTCCCGAAAAAGTAGAGGGTGAAATCAGATGGAACTTATATACTCTGCGGTCTTCGCGTATATGATCGGTTCCATACCCACGGCCTACCTGATCGGGAGAGTTTTTTTCGGGTTCGATATCAGAAATAGGGGAACGGGTAACATGGGCGCGTCAAACATGGTTTCTGTGATGGGCTGGAAGATAGGAATTCTGACCGGAGCGATAGATTTCATGAAGGGTATGGGAACTATACTAATAATAAAAGGGTTAGACCCGCACTGGACTTACCAGATGCTCTTCGTAGCCGCAACCTTCGCGACTATCGGACACATGTACCCGGTTTTCTTAGGATTCAAAGGCGGTAAGGGAACGGCCACGCTCGCCGGAGGGTTGATAGGCCTAGATTACCAGGTGGCCTTGATCTGCATGACCATACTGCTGGTGTTTATAGCCACAACTGATTACTCGGCTCCCGGAGTGATAGCCGTATCTTCGGTTATGATTTTTCTTTTCAGGATATTCAGTTACCGCTGGGGAATTTCGTTGATGCTTCTTCCTATTGCATTGATAATGATCGCCAGGAATCTAGAGAACCTTCACAGGATATCCAGCGGAAAAGAGACCGGTCTGAAAGCCTACATTAGAAAGAAGAAAAAAGAAAGGAGCCCCACCGAAGGGGCTCAAGGGTGATTCTCTTTCATA
>NZ_DAOSEH010000027.1:0-26156 GCF_035363035.1 Mesotoga sp.
TCGCAGTCGGGATCGGTAGCTATTATCATGTCGCAGTTGCGTTCACGCGCCAAATACAGGGCCATTTCGAAGGCACGCGGATCCTCGGGATTGGGATAGCCGACCGTTGGAAAACTACCGTCGGGCGTCGACTGTTCCTCGACGCGGAAGACTTCGTGGCCGAGATCAGACAGCACTCTGTACACCGGATAGTTGCCGGTACCATGTAGAGGAGTGTATACCAGACGCATATTCTCATAATTGTTGCACAAAGATTTCACTTTATTTTCAACGGTTTTCATGAAACCTAAAAGTATATTTTCCGGAGCGATCTCGATAAGTTCCTTCCTGGGGGCATACTCTTCGAAGTAATCCGACTCGTTTACCCTCTCGGTTATCCTCGCGGCAGGTTCGGGAACGGCCTGCGTTCCATCGGAAGTGTAGACTTTGTATCCGTTGTACTGAGAAGGGTTGTGGCTCGCCGTGATCACAATGCCCCCGCCCGCTTTGAGTTCCCTTACGGCGTAACTGAGAACGGGAGTCGGTGTCGGTTCGTTGAAGAGGTAAACCCTTATTCCCATCGAAGATAGTACATCGGCTGCCACTTCAGCGAACTCCAGCGATTTGTTCCTCGTATCGTAGGCTATGACGACCGATGGTTTGCCTGTTTCGAGTATCCACTTTCCAAAACCCAGCGTAGCCCTCGCAACGGTCTTCGAGTTCATCATGTTGGTCCCGGCGCCGAGCTTGCCCCTCATTCCGCCGGTACCGAATTCCAGATCCATGGCGAACCGCTCGATCACCTCTCCGGCCGAGAGGCTTTCAAGTTCGCCGAGCAACTCACCGGAAGAATGTTCAAGCCATCTACTGTACTCCCTTTCTATCGCCAGATTATCTCTCATACTTCCTACCACCTTCCGACACTTTTTATATGATTTATCTCTCCTGTGTTCAGCACTTCAACCACATCGAGGCGGATTTCGTCGAATTTCGGCCTTTCCTGCGCTATGAACCTGTTGGCCGCCATCTCGAGATGTCTCAACTTCCTCTCGTCCACCCTGTACCTGGGCGGGGAGAAGCCATTTCCGCCTTTGACTTCAACGAAAACCAGGACTCTGCCATCGTAGGCCACTATATCGAGTTCTCCGAACCTGTAGGAAACGTTCCTGGCGACTATCCTGTATCCCGTGTTTTTCAGGTAGGCGCAGGCGAGCTCTTCGAACTGCCTTCCAAGTTCCCTACTCATCAAATTTATAGATTCTGGGAATGGTTATGTACGGTCCGGACTTCTCCGGGAAATTCTCAGTTATCTTTTCGTTGTGTTCGAAGGGTTGAACCTCGTCGGGTCTGGGCTCGAGATCTATCTCCACCGGAGATACCATCTCGTCCACGCTCAGGTCGAGGTCATCGAGCAGAGTCATGTACTGTAGAATCTCTTCGATATCCCTCTTGAGACCGGTTCTTTCTCCTTCTTCCAGCTCGAGTTTCGAAAGGCTCTCTAGATGCCGTAAAAGCTCCGCGCTAACTCTGGTCTCCAAGTTCATCCCTCCCCGTCGATCTTGACTTCTCTCAAATACATCGCCGCATGTTCCGGGGGCATTGGATTTATATAAAAACCCGAGCCCCACTCGAATCCCGCCACCCTCGTAAGGCGCGGCACTATCTCAAGATGCCAGTGATAGTGAGTCATATCCTTACCGCCCCTGATACCCGTGTGCAGCATGAAGTTGTAAGGCGGGTTGTCGAGGGACTTATGTATTCTGAGCAACGTGTTCTTCAGGATGAAGGCGAAACCGTCTATCTCTCCGGACGTTATTTCGCCGAAATTGTGGTTGTGGACTTTCGGAACTATCCAGGTCTCGAAGGGAAATCTGGCGGCGAAGGGTTCAAAGGCTATGAAATCTCTGTTCTCTTCGACGACCCTGGTTCCTTCGAGCCGTTCCTGATTCACCATATCGCAGTAGACACACCTCTCCCTGAAGCTGTAATAATCTATCGATCCGGCGATCTCTTCGCTGACTCGCTTGGGCACTATGGGCGTGGCTATCAGCTGGCTGTGCGAATGCGCCAGAGAAGCGCCGGCCTCTCTTCCGTGGTTTTTGAAGATCAGAATGTACTTGATCCTCTCGTCTTTCTCGAGAGATCTGAAACGCTCTTTGTAAGCCCAGATTACTTCTTTCACCTGCTGGTAGGAGAGCGTTGCCAGCGTGGCGTTGTGATCGGGCGTCTCGACGATGACCTCGTGGCCTCCAAAACCCTTTATCACATCGTACATACCGTGACCGAATCTCTCCGGCTCCACACCGGGATCGAGGGCCGGGAACTTGTTCTGGACGACTCTGACCCACCAGCCCGGGCTGTCCTTCTCGGTATCGGCCGGCCTGAAGGCCATGACCTCCGGCGGAGTCGTGTGTTCATTGCCGTAATCGAAGGGACAGAAGGTGGTTTCGGCTTTTTCTTTGGAGTTTATGAAATCGTGGGGCCTTCTCGCCCTCTCCGTGGCTATTATCACCCAGCGTCTTATTATCGGATCTTTTCTGAGTTCAGGCATCGCCTTTGACCTCCAGAATCTTCTCGTAAACTGCCAGATAGTTCCTGGCCGAGGCTTTCCAGGAGAAGTCTTCCTCCATAGCGTTGGAGACGATCCTGCTCCAGGTCCGCTGATCTTCGTAAGCCTTTATAGCCTTTTTCAGAGTCTCGAGAAGCTCTTCGGGACTGTAATCGTAGAATCCAAAGCCGTTTCCCTCGAAACTCGATGGATCGAACTCCTTCACCGTATCGGCGAGACCACCGGTGAGACGTACCACGGGCACCGTTCCGTATCTCATGGCGAAAAGCTGGCCGAGCCCGCAGGGTTCGTATCTCGAGGGCATCAGGAACATGTCGCAGCCACCGTAGATCTTCTGGGCCAGGTCCAGGTTGAAGGTTATCTTCGCCGCAATTTTATCGGGGCACTCAACCTGCAGTCTTTCAAACATCCCTTCGTACTTCTTCTCGCCCGTACCCAGCACTATTAGCTGGAGAGGCAGTTCCATCAAATCCTCTTTGATCGCGGCTATCAGGTCCAGTCCCTTCTGGTCGACGAGTCTTGATATAAGGCCTATCACGGCGTTGTCCGTGCGCGGCAGGCCGACAAAATCCTGCAAATGCCCTTTGTTGATAGCTTTGCCTTCGACATTTTTAGAATCGAAGTTGACCCAGAGATGTCTGTCCTTCGCCGGGTCGTACTCGGTTGAATCTATGCCGTTCAAAATACCGATCAGATCGTCTTTTCTCTCTCTCAACACCCCGTCGAGCCCGGCGCCGTACTCGCTTGTCTGTATCTCTCTGGCGTAGGTCGGCGATACCGTGTTGATCATATCGGAAGCTATCAGCCCGGCCTTGAGGCAGTTGATGTTGTCGCCCGAGGAGACCATCCCCCACCTGTCTCTCTCTATCCCCGAGATGCGTAGATAGTTTTCGGGGTACACTCCCTGGTAAGCCAGATTGTGTACGGATATCAGTGTTCTAATCGGCTTTCCGATCTGGTCGAGATAGACGGCCATCAGTCCGGTGTGCCAGTCGTTCAGATGCACGAGATCGTAACCGCCTTCTGAGGCGAACACGGAAGCGGCGTCGGAAAAGGCCATGGCCTGAAGTCCAAGGTCGCTCACGTTGTAAACTTCCGGAGCGTTCATGAGTTCGTCGTTCTTGAGAAGGTAAAGGTCCACCTCGCTGGAGGGTAATTTAGTTCTGTGAAGCTCGAATTCGTATTCCTTTTTGACGAACCTGGTTTTTACAGTCCTGCCGGTGTTCTCTATTCCTCTATTCTGTACCGAGCCGTGAAAAGGCATCAGCACGTCTATATCCAGTCCCAGTTCCTTCAAGGCTTTGGGAAGAGATCCCGCCACATCGGCGAGTCCTCCCACTTTTGCCAGAGGATAAACTTCATACGAAACGAAAAGTACTCTCATACATTCACCTCTTGAAAAGCGGCAAATCGTGAGAGAAGATAACCGTGTCGGCTTCGTCGAAATACTTCAAAACGAAGGCCGCCGCGTCGTCGTCTCTCATTCCCTTGCGCATTTCATGATAATTTATCTGCCTTATGCAGACGTCTCCACAGATGAAAACCCTTCCAAAGTTGGTCGAATTCAAGAAGTACGATACGTGGTCCCTGGAATGATAGGGCGAACCGAGGACCTTCACGCCTCCGAGGACCGTGTCCCCGTCGGAAACGGTAACCACGTTATTCCAGGAATCAATGACCGTTCGGTACATCTTCCCGACCAGCGGTCCGAAGGAGGTGTAATTCCTGCTGGAGTAGCTCTCGTGGAGATAGACAGTTGCGCGAGAAAAGAAAATCGTGTTGAACGCGTGGTCCAGATGTAGATGCGTGAGAAGGATATCGGTTATGTCTTCTGGAGAAAGGCCGAACATCGATAGCTTTTCCTCGAGGATCTTCATTGAGGGAAATCCGCCGGGATCGACCAGCACTTTTCTATTATCTTCTATAAGTAATGAACAGCTACTATTTGAGGCATCCATCATTCCCGGTACATAGAGGGTGCTACCGGGAAAGAGGAGATGTAAGTCCAAATCACATCACTCCCAGAATAATCAAACCCACTGTACCAATAATTATACAGTAAATACCGAAGAATCTCAGTCTTCCCTTGAGTACGAGCAGTTTCACCAACCATAGACCGAACAACCCTGTAACGAAGGCAATTGTCGCCGCCGGTAGCAACGTTGTAAGAGGAAGATCGACATTGGACAGTTTCAGAATGCCTGCTCCCAGAGTGACAGGCAGGCTCAGCAGGAATGAAAACCTGACCGCTTCGCTTCTGGTCAGACCTATGAGTAAAGCGCCGAAGATAGTCATGCCGCTTCTTGAGATGCCTGGTACGATTGCTATGGCCTGGAAAAGTCCAATCGAAAGCGCACCCGCTATAGAGATTTGCAGAACCCTTCTCTTGCCCTTGAAACTGTCGGAGATGAGTAATACCAAAGCCGTCACGAACAGCATAACCGAGGCGAGCCACGCGTCCGAGAATAGAACCTCTATCTTTTCTTCGAAGAAAAAACCGAAAACCACGGCCGGAATCGTGGCCACCAGAAGCAGGAGTATATATCTCAGCGAGTTCTTTCTGTCTTTTCTGTCGGCCAATTTCGAAAGGATCAACCAGATGTCGCGGTACGTGAAAACCAGAACGGCAAAAAAAGTGGCGAGGTGAAGAACTGTGAAGAAAGCCGCTTTAGATTCCTCATTCAGAGGGACATTTAAAAAACGCGAGAAGATCGTCAGATGACCCGATGAAGAAACTGGGAGAAACTCCGTCGCACCCTGCAAAAATCCAAGAAATATGTACTTAAGAAAGTCAGGCACCGAAACCCTCCTCTTCGCTTATAGTCTCGAAGGATATACCGTTCTCCTCGAGTATTCCGGCTATGTACTGAATATCTGTCTCGTCCGTCCTTATCACTACCCTTTTGGTTCCTTCGCTATCGCCGGAGGCAGTGATTATCGAGAGAATGTTGATCTCCTTTTCGGCCAAAAAGTCCACCACATCTCTCAGCGCACCGGGTTTATCCACCATACAGATCGAGATCCTCGCACCGGGTTTGTCCATGGCGGTGAACTCCATGAGACCTTCGAGAATCTCGAAAACGCTAATTACACCCGTCACGACAAATTCTTCATCGACGACCGGCAATAGATAATCGTGGCTTTCGATCAACATCAGCGCCGCGTCTTCTATGAAGTCTGATTCGGTGCAATAGAAGGCCGGCTCCCTGACTATCTCGGCCAGTTCTTTCGTGTAGTCTTCGCTATCTATTTCATCTACTGAAACTATGCCTGAGAGCCTTCCATTCTGAGTCGTCGTTATTATCGTAGATAACCCGTACTCCCTAACTTTTTCGAGAACACTTCCCAACAACTCGCTTTCTTTGAAAATGGGGTAAGTCCTGTTCATCCATTTTTCGATGTTCACTCTTCTCGCCTCTCTTCAATTACCCGGAATTTTTATCAGTTTCCGTCATCTTTAACTTATAATTGAACAATCCAGTATACTCTCGATTGGGGGAATAACGGTGTTTCATGGTTATGTAAAACTCCTTGAGCTTGCAACGAATCTCTTTACGATGTACAGATGGAACAACATGCCAACGCTCGTCAGAACCAACGAGGCGGAAAACGCCTTTGTGTCGGCACAGTACTGCCTGTTGATGTCGGAAATGTCGGCCCTCCACGGGTTGAAGCTCGACAAGAACAAGCTCTTCCAGCGGCTGGTTCTCAAAGAACTGCCCAAGTGTCTTCTCTCGGATATCTCGGTCGATACGAAGATACTTATAAAATCCCTGTCTCCGGAAAAATGGACCGCCGTCTTCTCCAAAACTGTCGAAGAGGTCGTACAGTACTTCCCCTCTAAAAGAAGGGGAGAGTTCTTCGTCTCCATGGTCGACACGAAGGACTCTTCGATCGAAGGCCGCATAATTCAAACGGGTGATCTGCTTTCGGCAATGCTGGAGGCCGAAATACACGGCAGATACTTCCCGGATTTCTTTGCCAGACCCCTCAAGGATCTTGAAAAGAGACTTGAGAATTTCAAGGATTTCCAACCCTACAGTCTAATAGCAAATTCCGACTGGATTAAGCGATACTCCGACGCCCTGGTGGTCCTTTTGCGCGCGGTCAGATGGAACAGGCTCAACAGGAACGTTCCCACAACCGTCGCGGGTCATTCCTTCTACGTCACTCTCACATCCTACATTCTATCCAGCATGGAGATAGAGAATGGGGGGAAAATCGACCCGGTGGAAGTCATAAAGCGCGCCCTCCTGCACGACATACCGGAGAGCATGACCGGGGATATAATCACTCCGACGAAAAAGAAGGTCCCTGGATTCGAAGAGGTGATATCCCAGGTCGAGGAGCAAATGGTCAGCGGTAACTTGCTCCGCGGTATGCCAGATGAACTTGTCAAAGAGCTCAAATCACGAATGCTCGATCCTTTCGCCACAACCGAAGGGGAACTAGTAAGAGCGGCCGACCAATTCGCTGCCACGGTGGAGTGTCTCATGGAGATCCGTTCCGGCAATACCCAACCGGCCTTCAGGGATGCCCTGCACAGAATGCTCGACGACCTCTCCTCTTCGACTTTCGAAAGCGTCCGGTTCGTAACGGAATCATTCAGATGGGGACTCGACTGGGCCGGCAGGTGATCAGCGCTTCCCTTCCCTTAGAAAAGCCTCGAACCTGTCAAGCCCCTCCTTTAGATCTTCCATGGAGCTGGAGTACGACATCCTAACGAAGCCTTCGTAAATGAAAGCGCTACCTGGAACCATTCCAACTTTCTTCTCTTCCAGTAATCCTATAGCAAACTCCTGCGAGTCCTTGAATCTACCCCCAAGGTAAGGTCGAACATCTATAAAAACATAGAAGGCCCCGGAAGGGTTGTTAAAAACCATGTTCATGGCGTTCAGCCTAGAAACGACGAAATCCCTCCGTTCCTTGAAGGTCTTCACCATATCGGAAGTATCGACTTCGAAGGCCTTCAGTGCGGCGTACTGGGCCATCGTGTTCACGTTCGAGACCAGATGACTCTGTATCTTTCCAACAGCCTTCGCCAGTTTCAAAGAAGTGGCCGAATAACCGACCCTCCAGCCAGTCATCGCATAGGTCTTCGAGAAGGCGTTTATAACGGCCGTTCTCTCTTTCATTCCAGGCACAGAACCTATAGAAAAATGCGGAGCATCGAAAACAAGCTTTTCATACACCTCGTCGGATATGACTAGAAAATCCCGTTCAATGCTTAGCGCGGCCAGTTCCCTGAGGAAGCTTTCCGGATATATGGCGCCTGTCGGGTTGTTCGGCGAATTTATAATGATACCTTTGGTTTTTGAAGTGAGCACCTTCTCTATTTCGGCTATTTCCGGTACGAAGCCGTTCTCTATTCTCGACTCTACGATCACTGGCTTTCCACCACAGAGTCTTATCTGGGCTTCGTAGCTCACCCAGGCCGGCGAGATTATAACTATCTCGTCGTCGGGATTCATAATGGCCTTAAGAACGTTGTAAATAGCCTGCTTCCCGCCATTGGCGACTACGATCTCATCGGCCGAGTAGTCTAGTCCGTTGTCGATTTTAAGTTTCAAAGAGATCCTCTTTCTCAACTCATCAATACCCGTCGCGTTAGTGTACTTGGTTTTTCCTTCGTTCAAAGCGAGTATGGCGGCGTCGATTATCGGTCTGGGAGTCGGAAAATCAGGTTCACCGGCCGTGAATTTGACCACGTTCTCGCCCGCTTTTGCCAGTTCCAGTGCCTTTTTATTGAATTCCAGAGTAGCAGAAGGAGTAACCGAAGAAACTAAGCGTGATAACTCCATTGGAGCACCTCCATAATAAATACTTGTATATGGTTGAAAGATCAGATTTTATTTACGATTTCAAGTACAACCATTGCGAAATCGTTCAGGCTATCTTTTTTACAGAGCCTTGCACCGGCTTCTTTCTTTCTCTTGCCGTTCACCAGGGAAGAACCGACGGCCATGACGATTTCGTTCATGCCGTACATCAACTTCTCTATGAACTCCACCCTGAAGCCTGGTATTTCGTCCCTGATGGCAGTCACCGTCGCTTCAACCACGGCCATGTACTTTTCGTCATCACCTAAATCGACGACCGAGGTCCCCTGAAGCTCTTTTCCGTAGTGGTCCAGAGTGACCGTGATGTCCAGTTTTTTGTTGGTGGCCTTCGTTTCGAGACTTTGTAACTGGAAGGAGTATCCCTGCGAATCTTCTTTGGTGAAGCCGTCCGTTGCGGAAGTCTTTTTCTCTTCGGTATCCAGCGCTATCTGCGCTATGGATACTATTTTCCTGTCGATCTTAACTCCAGAGGCTGCAAAGATGGCAGTTTCAATGTCTCGCACCAGTTGCTTCGCCGGTTTGGAAATATCTGCGAGCACGTGGATTTCGACCATTTCGCCGTCTTCATCGTTGACGATGCGTGCGCCGTGCACACCCGGTAACTTTGAAACTATTTCATCAACCGCGAGCTTGGTTTCCATAAAATCAACCCCCTAGACCTAAAAAACTATCGCAAAGAGTAACGAAAGACCCAGAAAACTGCCGGCAACCAGGAGGGAAATCCAGCCTTTCTTGTCGTACAGCCTGTAATCCTGAGGCTTTAATTCACCCTTTGGTTTACGCACCTTCTTCGTGCCGATCTCGAAAAAAATAACCGACAGAAAAAAGGCACCCATCGCAATTATGAAAAGAACGTTAGATATCTGATCCATGGACTACCCCCGCACGAATCCATTCTCCCGCCAGACGGGTAGCAAATCGTACATGTTGATTTTAGCACAAAATGCCACATCTTCGAAATAACCGATGGAGGAGAGTTTTTTAGCGTGTTCGCAGTGGTCTACAAGGAATCTGTCCAGAGGAACGTTTGCGCTCCTGAAGAGAAACACGGCCGCTCTGGAAGCGTCGTCCAGGAGACGATCCTCGAAAACCGAAGCGGCGGCGCCTGCCAGGAGCACATCCTCCATAGAGAATTGGCCTCCTGACCCGGCGCATTGAATCGCAGCCATTCCCGGTTCATTTCCGATCTCTTCGATAACCCTGGCGAGGTTGAGAAAGGAGGCGGCCACTATCTTTCCGGCCCCCTTGGAACGCAGGGCGGCCGGAGTTCCGTTGGTCGTCGTCATGACTATCTCCCTGCCCCTCACCAGTTCCTCCGTGAAGTCCAGGGGCGAGTTTCCCAGATCGAATCTTGGTATCATGTGACCGCCCCTTTCGCCGGCCAGAAGAACCCGGGGCTCTCTCCGCTTCGTTGCGAAGGCCTCTTCAACCGTCTCCACCGGCATCACCCGGCTCGCTCCCGCATGGAGTGCGGTGACGATGGTGCTCGTCGCCCTCAGGACATCGACGACGACGGCCAGGTCCACCTCTCCGGAGAGTTCGACGGGAAGGAAGTTAACCTTTATCTTCATTCAGATCACCGCACTTGCGCAAGATGGCGGTGGATGTTGAGTTCGAAGAGCCTCCAGCCCGTTCCGCCTTCACCGGCGCGTATGGTCGATATCGAGCAGTTGTCGAGATTGAAACTGTAGTTGTTCTGAAGCGGCATGCCCAGAACATAACAGAGTACGCTCTTTATGAAAAGGGCGTGCGAGACGACTATTATGGACTGGCCGTCTTTATAGAGCCCCTCGACGTATTTCAGAAAACCGACCGAGCGCCTCTGCAATTCGCCCAGAGATTCCGTTTCTGGCATATCTGCCCAGGGGTCGCTGCGCCACTTCTGAATCAACCTGCCGTGAGTCTTGAAAGACTCCTCGATTTCGACACCGCTCCAGAGACCGATGTGGGCCTCTCTCAGTAACGGTGTGGCGATGGGCTCTTTGCCGAACTCTCCGGCGATAAACCCCGAAGTCTCCAGCGCCCTCGACAGATCGCTGGTGTAGATCGCCTCCGGAACTTCGAACTGTTCGAGGAGATACCTGGCCGTGACCCTGGCCTGGGCGCGACCGACATCGGAAAGCGGCACGTCGGAACTCCCCTGCCATCTTTTCTCTTTGTTCCATGCGGTGGTGCCGTGTCTTACAAAAACGATCTGCATCAATTTCCTCCCGGTTCACTTCAAAAGTATTTCATCGGGTTCCAGCGTTCTGAGCCGTGCGCCCTGGATAAGGCGGGTCTTTCCTTTCACCTTGATAATTACGCTCTCCCCGGGCGACGCCTCTACTATGAAGTCTCTGTCGACACTCCCGTGCACGATCCTCGAGACTTCCCTGACGCTTTCCTTCCACACCGAAGGTTTGCCGTCCTTGAAAACTACGTATCCATGAATCGGGAGCGAATCGTTGACCTCTATGAAGGTCCTCCCATCGGTTATATAGCTCCTACCCATATAATCTACCCTTCTGAAAGTCGCCAGCCCCGTTTGCAGTCTCGCCAGGGCTGCCGTCACGCTTGTGTCGGCAATCTCATCTGAAATTTCAGGCCCTTTGATGAAGGTCAAGTTGAACCCCAGCGCTTCTATCTCCATCAGCGCCCTCTCCATATCGGTGTCGTACTCCTTCTTTTCCTGCACTTCTTCTTTGAAGCCGAAGACCGATCTGATAGACTTCAACTCCGGGGCCATACCCGTCAGCGCGTTGTTGATCTGTCGGAGGAGCTCTTTGCGGTTTCCGTAAAGATCGAAATACCCGCTCTTTATCAGCCGCTCGAGATCCTTGGCCTGCAGCTTTCTTCTGTGTGTCCTGACGAAAGAGAAGAAGCTCTCCTCTTCGGGCCTCGCCGGCAACTCGCCGTATCCCAGCGAAGATGGTATGGAAAGGGATAACTCCACGTTCTCTCGAGCGGGCTCTCCCCGTGTCGAGATCTCTATCCCGCTGTCGCGCAACTCGGCCACGAGCCTGGAAAGGTTGTGGCCGGAGACCTCTCTGACGACCTCTCCGTAGAAGCGGCCGGGACGGTTGGCCTTGAAGTAGGCCAGCCAGTAAGAGATCAGGGCGTAGCAGAGACTGTGCGACTTGTTGAAGGCGTAACCGGCGAAGTTCATCAGGAAGGAGTAAACCCTTCTTCTTTTCTCGTCCGGGAGGCTGTTGAACCCGGCGGCCCGGTTCAATATCTGATCGACCTTTTCGGCGTCCTTTTTCGAGAGAGCCCTTCTCAGAAGTTCGCCGTCGTCGAGGCTCAGGGCCAGTTCCTTGCCGGCTATGCTCAGCAACTGCTCCTGATAGACGAGAAAGCCGTTCGTTTCCGAGAGTATCGAGTCCCTGCTCCTCACTCTCTCCAGCTCGCCGGGAACCCTGTTCAATTTCATGTATCTATCGGCCACGCCGGATTTTATCGGACCGGGGCGGTTGAGGGCGATGGCTATGGAAACATCGTTTATCGAGGAGAGGTCCATGGATTTGACTATCCTGGTGGCGAAGGGGCTTTCAAGTTGAAAAATGCCCGTCGTGTAGCCTTTCTTCAACACCTCGTATGTCTTTCTGTTCGACGTGCCGTACTCCCAGGGCTCCTTGCCCTGTGTGAGTCTCTTCAGGAGCGTCAGGTTGCGCAGTCCCAGTATATCTATCTTCTGCAACCCCATCGCCTGAAGCGACTCCATATCCCAGAGCGAGACCTGGAACTCCCCCTCCCTCTCGAGGGGAATCATCGTATTCAGCGGAACGTCGCTCAGGAGCACGCCGGCGGCATGGATCGAAAAACCCGAATAAAAGCCCACCAGCTCGCGCGATAAATCGAAGAGCCTTCTCATCTCCCCGTCTCTCTCGAAAGAGCGGGGGAACCTCTTCCCGTCGTTGCTCCAGTCTATGAGGCGCGAAACCCTGGTTTCATCTATCCCCAGCTCTCTGCCGATCTCGCGGGCCGCGCCTTTGAAGCCGAAAGTCGAGGTGGTCCTTATCAAACAGAAGCGATCGTCGCCGAAGAAGTCCCTCAGTTTCAGGAGAAGCTCCTGTCTCATGCGGTCTTCGACGTCTATGTCTATGTCGGGCGGATCGTCTCTTTTTACGCTCAAAAACCTTTCGAAATAGAGTCCTTCCTCCACGGGATCGACTTTAGTTACGCCCAGAAGATAACTCGCCAGGGAACCGGCGGCCGAGCCCCTCCCCGGGCCTATCCAGCAACCGATCTCCCGTGCCAGCGACACTATTCTCGACACGGTCATGAAGTAATCCTGGATCCCCTTGAGACAGATGACCGATACTTCTCTCTCCAGCCGAGATAGATACTTCTCCTCGCCGCTCCTGTCGGAAAGTTTGCCGGAGAGAAGCGCTCTGAAGTCCTCCGGCGAAATCTTCTCGGGGAAAGTCTGCGTGTAAGGCTGGAGCGGGAAGCTCTCTGGCAGGTTCGACTCTCTTTCGATACCGTTCCGGAGGGTCGCGTATCTCTCTTCGTCCGGCAGCGAGTAGTCGCCGTCAAGATCGACTCCCTTGAGGGACGAGTAGATCTCGAACTTCTTTCGATCCCGGCTCAGGTAGCGCGTCTCCCAGATCGGATTGGGCGAGGAGGGATCGAGATTCTTCGGCCGGCCTTCGAACCTGATGAGGTTAGGCGATTCGCTTTTAGAGCCGGCGATAAGTTCGCGAAACCCTTCCCCGTTTCTGGCGACCAGGTAAGACTCGCCCTCTCTGATTCCCGGGAGGGCCGTTATCGAATGCCGGGCCAGCACCTTCGACCACTTCACGAAAGAGGCCAGGGTCCGGTCGATTACGACGCATCTTTCGTAGCCGTTTCTCTCCAGCTCGCGTGCCGTCTCTTCCGGGAGCAGAACGGACTGGTAGAGATCGTAAGGGGTAACTATGAAGGCCGTCTTCATCTCGCCATCACCGACAGGTTCACCAGAACCTTTTTCATGTCCTCGGGCAAGGGCGCTATGAAAGTCATCTTTTTCGAAGATCTGGGATGGAACAGGGTCAACCTCGCGGCGTGAAGCATCTGGCGCTCCACTCCGTATATCGTATCCTCCCTCGCCCTGCCGTACATGGCGTCACCCAGGAGAGGGTGGCCTATCTCCTTCATATGCAGCCTTATCTGGTGGGTTCTCCCCGTTCTCGGGCTGGTCATAACCAGCGAAGCCTCCCCGCCGAAGGTCGCCAGCGTTTTGAAGTAAGTCAGCGATTCCTTCCCGTCCTCGCTCACTCTCATTTTCAACCTGTTGACTGGGTGTCGGGAGATCGAGAAAGCCACCTTCCCCGTCGGCGGAGTCTTTCCCCTCACTATCGCGAGATAGTCCTTCGATGTTTCGCGGTTTTTGAACTGCGCCGAGAGGGCGATGTGAGAAAGATCGTTCTTGGCGACGACTATCACACCGCTGGTATCCTTGTCGAGCCTGTGAACTATTCCCGGTCTCATCACGCCTCCGATCCCCTGAAGATCCACACAGTGGTTCAAAAGAGCGTTCACCAGCGTCCCCGATTGCCTGCGCGGCAGCGGGTGTACGATAACCCCCGGATCTTTGTTCACCACTACGATATCTCTATCTTCGTAGATTATTTTCAGCGGCAAATCTTCCGCCTCTATCGACATCGCCTCGGGCCTGTCGGGAAGCTCAAAGGTTATCGATTCTCCGGATTTGACCCTGTAGCCGGGTTTCTTCGAGACCCTGTCGACAAAGACCTTGCAATCTTTTATCTGGCGTTGAATGGCCGTACGAGATATCCATGGAGGAGCTTTCTCAGAAACCAGTTTATCGAGGCGCCAACCGTTCTCCCGGTTAGTCACCAGTATTTCGTGAATCACGTCTTTCCCTTCGATACATCGATACGAGCAGCAGGATCGCTCCAACGACTATGCAGCTATCGGCAGCGTTGAAGATCGCCGGAAAGCCTCTGAGCTCGAGAAAATCCACGACATGCCCGAGCCTCAACCTGTCTATCAGGTTGTTGCCGATCGCCCCGCCGACGATTACACCGACCAGGAAAGTCTCGAACCGGGACAGTTTCGAAGCGAAGACCACAGATAACACGACTATCGCTATGACCAGCGAGACCGCGACGGAAACGAGAACCAGCGGCTCCTGGCTGCTGAAAAGTCCGAAAGCGACTCCCGTGTTCTTGACATACCTGAGACCGAAAATCTCACCGATCAGATCTATCCTCTGAAAATACGTCATGTTCTTCTCTACTAAGTACTTGGTTACCTGATCGATTATCAGTGCCAGAGACATACCAAATATTGAAAGCAATAAAACCACTCCAGATAGTTCCGCCCTCACCCGGGGCCATCGATCTTAACCAATCTCTTCTGCCAGCGCTTCCATTTCCGATTCGTCTATATCGGAGTTGTCGTAGACTTCCTGAACGTCGTCGTTATCCTCGAGAATATCCAGAAGCTTCAAAAGCCTGCCGGCCTCCGAGCCCGATACCTTGAGACTGTTGCTGGGGATATAGTTCAACTCGTAAGAGAGAGTGTAGCCGTTCTCTTCGAGGGCGGTCTTGACGTTCGAGGCGGCATCCGGAGAGGTGACGATCTCGATGGGGTCGATATCGTCCTTTATATCCTCCGCGCCGGCCTCTATCGCGAGAAGCTGGAACTCTTCAAGGTCCGAGATCTGCTCTTTGGAGACCGTGATGAGGCCCTTTCTTTCGAACATCCAGGCAACCGCACCGCTCTCGGCCATGGTGCCGCCGTATTTGGAAAGCGTGTGTCTTATCTCCTGGGCCGTCCTGTTCTTGTTGTCGGTCAGACACCTTATCAGGAGCGCCACTCCGCCGGGGGCGTAACCTTCGTAGAGCGCTTCCGAGAACGACTGTCCCTCCATCTCTCCGGCGCCCTTCTTGATGGCCTTTTCCATCGTGTCTTTCGGCATGTTGGCCGTCCTGGCCTTTTCAATGGCCGTCCTGAGGGCCGTGTTCGTGTTGGGGTCAGAGCCCCCTTCCCTGGCAGAAACCATCAATTCTCTGATTATCTTGGTGAAAACTTTGGATCTCTTGGCATCCTGAGCACCTTTTCTGTGCTTGATATTCGCCCATTTGTTGTGACCGGACATTTCAAATCCCTCCTATTTCATCCAGAATATTAGTCGTAGCTCTATTCTTGAAGTAACCTTCTTTTACATAAACAAATACCCCTTCGTTAGAAGCGGTTCCCTCTCGCGATACGATCTTCAGCAATTCTTCCGATGGTACCGGCCTTTCCGTTGGCTGGAAATATTCTACCATATGACAGGTTTTTAGAGTTGTTACCGTCAGGTTTTGAAAAACTTCTCCGGCCCTGAAAGAGCGCTGCCCGTTCTTGGTCTTTTTCACCACAGTCAGCTGCGGGTCGAAGCGGGACGGCTCGAAGCGTTCTGCGGGAAGACTCAGCGAAAACCTGTAGGAATCCAGAAAATCGTCGATCTTTATATCCACCGGCAGGTACCACGCTCCCAGGGCTCTCAAGGTGAAAACCGAATGTGCTTTCAGAAGTTCCAGAACGCCATCCACCCTATCGTCGCAGTCCAGCAACACGTAATTGGCCAGACTGCCCACGCCAGTGGGAACGGCTGGCGAGTAGCTGATCTTCATTCTCGGATGAAAGCCCTGGGTGAAGGAAACGGGGATCGACGATCTGCGGATCAACCTCTCGATAGCCGTCGCCGTCTCCTGATGGGACAGAAACCTCAGAAGACCGCCCGTAGAGAAACGAATCGCAAGTTTTCCAGCGCTCAAAAGACCCTCCAGGTGACTGAACAGAAACTCTTTGTTGTTCGACAGTTGTGCAGTTATAATTGTATTCGATACTCCAGGACTTTGCAATGATATATTGATCTTTTAGATAGAGGTGCGCAAATGTGGATGATAATGTCCGACTCTCACGACAATGTACCGAAGGTTTCCAGAGCGATCGATCTCGCCATCGAAAGGGGAGTCTCCGTCGTTTTCCACTGCGGCGACCTGGTCTCTCCCTTCACCGCGAGGGAACTGTTGAGATACAAAGGTACGCTCTATGTCGTTTTTGGAAACAACGACGGCGAAAGGATTGGTCTGAAGAATCTTCTTGGATCTTCGATCGGAACGGGCCCCGTTTCTCTGTGGCTGGAAGGCAAGAAAGTGGTGATGATGCATGAGCCTTTCGGCCTGAACGGCACCATCATGGCCGATTACATATTCTACGGTCATACCCACAGAATCGATACGAGCAAGGAGGGCGACAGATTGATTTTGAATCCAGGGGAGAGCTGTGGATACCTCACGGGAAGATCTACCGTGGTCCTGCTCGACCCTGTCAATCGATCATACGAGGTGGTGGAGATTTGAGCCGGTCAATAATAACATCAGTTTAACCGTGCCATCGGAATGGATAAGTATAATTGGACAGCAAGTAACAATCTGAATGGAGGGAAAGATAAGTGGAAAAGAATTTTTTGAAGAAGGAGAAGAACATCGAGAAATTCATCTTCTACTTCACGCCCGAGGAAGTCGAAAAGGCGGAGGGCGAAGTTGTGAAATACGTGAACCAGCACTATTCGATACCGGGATTCAGAAAGGGCAAGGTCCCTGTAAGTATCGTGAGAAACTTCCTCGACGAGAGTTTCGATGAAATGGTTCTCGAGAACCTTTCCGATACCATAGAAAAAGAGATCAAGGAGGAGAAGCTCTATATTCCCGCGTCCATAGTCAGCCAGAAGCGAGAAGGAGATGTCGCTTCGATAGAGGTTGAACTCCACAGAGAGCCCGAATTGAAGATAAAGGATTTCGGTGAGCTCGAACTGATGATACCAAAAAGAGACGAGGTGGTCGCCAACTATGTCAGCAACAGGCTTGAAGAGTTGCGGAACGAACACGCGATCATCGAACCGAAAGACGGCCCGGTCGAAATCGGAGACATGGCAAAGATCGAGTACTCCATAATTAAAGACGGGAAGAAGATCGCCGACAAGAAGGTCCAGGAGGTTCAGATCACTGCGGAGGACGACAGGCCGATGGTGAAAAACCTGATCGGTCATTCCAGGGGTGATACTATTCAGTTCAACAGGACTTTCGAAGGATCGGACAACGAGTATTTTTACAGCATAGAGCTTAACGAAGTCTTCAAGAAGAGCCTACCTGAGATCGACGATGAATTTGCCCGAACGGTCGATCCCGATCTATCGACCCTCGATGAACTGAAGAAGAAGATCGAGGAAGAGGGAGTGAAATCCTTCGCCGGCTGGAAAAAGGACTTCCTTCGTCAACAGGCTATGGATAAAATAGACGATCTTGTGGAAATCGAGATAGCAGAATCCACGATCGGGTTTTTCGTCCAGAGGGCGATCGAGAACTCGAAAAAGGACAAGAGCTACGACGGGTATCTTAAGCAGGCAGAAAGCCTGGAAAAACTCGTAGAAGAATTCAGGACGGGGATAATCAATGAAGTGAAGAAGAACAGATTCATCGAGGAGATGGCCAGAATAGAGGGGCTCAAAGTGGAAGAGGATGAACTTGTATCCTACTCCGAAGAGATGTCTTCTTACTGGGGAATGTCGGCCGATAGAGCCCGCGAGATGATCAAATCCAGAGAGGATATCAGAGAGGACCTGACATCGACGATTCTTAGAAACAAAGTCCTGGATATAGTGGTTGAAAGGGCTAAAGTCGTTGAGATAGAGCCAAAGAAAGAGGCCCCGGAACAGTCCGAGCAAAAAGAAAAAGAGTAAAAACAAACCGATTCCGTCCGCGGGGAAGAGGTCTTCGACCCTTCCCTCCTGGATGGAAACCATCTTTTGGGGGTGGAGTTATGAAAAAGAAGATCGTAATATCGTCAATTTTGATAGCGGTTGCAGTGGTCATGTTCTTTTTCCTCAAGGCCGTTTTCAGGGGCGATTTGATACTGAACCCGATTATTGTCGAGAATCTCGGCCCATTCACGATAAGATGGTACGGGGTGTTGATAGCCGCCGCGATAATCACCGCCTATCTTCTTGCCAGGAGAAAGGCCTTTAAAGAAGGAATAAAAGAGGAACACATAATAGAAGGGATCTTTCTCGGGATAATCTTCGGAGTCATGGGAGCGCGGCTCTATTACGTGGCCTTCAATTTCGAGTTTTACAGGGGCGACTTCTGGAGTATATTCAGAACCTGGGACGGAGGCCTTGCGATACATGGAGCCTTCTTCGCCGCGTTGTTGGTAGCCTTTTTATATGTGAAGTTGAGAAAGAAGGCTCAACTCAACTTCTTTCAGGTAACGGACCTTTTTACAGCTGTCCTTCCCCTGGCCCAGGCCATCGGCAGGTGGGGTAACTTCATGAACTACGAAGCCTACGGCAGTCCGACAGATCTGCCCTGGAAGATGTTCGTGCCAGAACAGTACAGAATGCCCGGTTATTCGAAGTTCGAGTACTTCCACCCAACCTTTCTGTACGAGAGTCTGGCAAACATCGCCATTTTCGCTTTTCTTTACTGGTATCTCGAAAAGAGAAGAAATTATGGCGAGGTAACCGCGCTGTACATGATACTTTACTCGACAATCAGGTTCTTCGTCGAGGGACTGAGGCTGGACAGCCTTTACATAGGTCAGACGGAGCTGAGAACGGCAAAAGTCGTGTCCGTGGTCCTGTTTGTCGCCGGCATCGTGCTTTTCATCCTTGCCCGTTATAAAGGCAAACCAGTGAAAAGAGTTTCTTGAAAGCTATGGCCCTGTGCGAAAGTCGGTTTTTCACTTCGCATCCAAGTTCGCCGAAGGTTTTGTCGTACCCGTCGGGAATAAAAATGGGATCATAACCAAAACCTTCCGTTCCCGAAATGCCAGGGGCTATCCTTCCCTCCACGCTGCCTTCAGCTCCCAGAAGGCTACCGCTGGAGCAATCGTAGAAGAGAGCTGCGCAGATGAATCTCGCAGTTCTCTTTTTTTCTCCTTTCATACGGGCGAGTATCTCCTGCATTTTATCGCGGTAGGAGGCTCCTTCCATGAACCTCGCGGAATTGACGCCCGGAAAACCGCCTAAGGAGTCTATCACGAGGCCGGAATCATCTGAAAGGAGATACACACCGCTATTTCTGTACGCTTCGATCTTCTTCAGAGCATTTCCATAAAAAGTGCCGGCGTCTTCCGCAACAGACTTTCCCGGAATAATCGAAGTTATAAGATCCAGATCGAAGCCCTCCGGCAGCAGCCGCTCAATCTCCTGGAATTTATGGCGATTTCCGCTCACAAGGTACAGCCTCATCTCTTCAACTCCCTGATCTTCTCGACCACCTTCGAAGGCGAAGCGGCCCTGAAGACGGCGGCCCCCATGATGAGGATGTCGGCGCCCCGCTCTACGAGTTCTCCGGCATTCGAGAGGCTCACGCCCCCGTCGACGGCTATTTCGTAGGAGTAACCCAGCTCGTCTCTCAAACGATGCAGCCGGTCTATCTTCAAGGAGGCCCCGGGTATGAACTTCTGGCCGGTGAATCCCGGGTTGACGGTCATGACCAGCACCCCGTCGACGAAGGGTAGTATCTCCTCGAGCGCCTGAACGGGGGTCGCCGGATTGATAACGACGAAGGGCGAAGCCCCCAGATCCTTTATAGAAGTTATGAGTCTGTGAAGATGGGGGTTACCTTCGACATGCACGTGCAGGTTTCTCGCGCCGAGCTGTACGTACTCGGCGATGAACTTCCCCGGGTCTTCGATCATAAGGTGGACGTCCAGCGGCGGGTGGTCGATCCTGCCGAGCGCCTCCATGATCGGAGTGCCGAAGGTGATGTTCGGAACGAAGACCCCGTCCATAACGTCCACATGGAGCAGATCGGCGCCGATAACCTTTCTCACCTCTCTGGAAAGGTTCGAAAGGTCCGCGGCCAGAATCGAAGGCGATATTTTGGCCATTATTTTCTTCCTCCTTCGATTTCTTTCAGCTCTCTGGTCATTCTAAAGTAACTGTCGTACCTGCTTTCGGATATATCCCCGGCTTTAAGCAGCTCCTTGACATAACAGCCCGGCTCGTCTATATGTACGCAATCGGAAAAGGCGCACATTCCCCTCTCCTGCGCCAGCTCGGGAAAGTGATTCTGCAAATCCTCCACTTCCAGTGGCGGCAGTTCCAGGTTGGCAAAGCCCGGCGTATCGGCTATCAGTCCGCCGAAATCGAACTGGAGGAGCTCGGCGTAGGAGGTGGTGTGCCGTCCCTTCTCGAGAGTCCGGGACAGTTCCGAGACTCTCAGCTGCAGGCCGGGATTGAGAGTGTTCAAAAGGCTGCTCTTGCCCACGCCCGACATGCCGGCCATCGCGCTTATCTTGCCCTTCAACACCTCGCGCATCTGCTCTATGTTGATCCTCTTCTTCGAGGAGACGGGAATTATCTCGTGGTATTCGCCATAAATGCCGGTGAACTTCGAAAGCTCCTCCCCCTCAAGGAGGTCTATCTTGTTGACGACCACCACGACCGGAATCTTCGCAATGCTCGACATGACCAGGAAACGATCGGTTATGAAATTTTGAACTTCCGGCTCTCTTAGAGAGAGCACGAGGATTATCTGCTCTATGTTGGAAATTCTCGGTCTCAACAACTCGCTCTTTCTGGGAAGTATCGCCTCTATTCTGCCCTGCCCCGCGCTCGAGAGCGAATATTCGACCATGTCTCCCACGATCGGCCTGATTCCCTGCGCCCTGAACTTGCCAGGCATCGAGCAGAGAACCCTGCCGCCCGACGTTTGATCGACCACTTCCATATTGCTGCTTCCGAACCTGACTACTATTCCCCTTCTTCTTTCCAAGCCCTTCCCCCTTTCTGCCGTCTCAACTGACCGCAGGCGGCGGCGATGTCGGTCCCGCGTTCGTATCTCAAGGCCGCCTCGATTCCCTTCGATTTTATGGCTTTCACGAACTCGTCTATCGTTTTTTCGTCCGGCCTTTCATGGTCACTATCGACCGGATTCACCGGAATGACGTTGACGAAGGCCTTCAGTCCCTCGAGGTATTTCACGAGCCTCTCCACGTCTTCTTTCGAGTCGTTCACTCCCTTCACCAGCGCGTACTCGAAAGTCAACCGGTTTCCGGTCTTTCTCTGGTAATAATCCAGAGAAACCCTGAGAGCCGAGAGCGAGAATCTTCTGTTCACAGGCATCAGATGACTTCTGGTCCGGTCGTCGCAGCTGTGCAGGGAAACCGACAGCCTGAGATCCCTGCCCGAGTCGGCCAGCCTCATAATTCCCTCCGGGAGACCGGCGGTGGATACCGTGAAGTGCCTTATACCCAGGTTCCTTCCGGCCGGTTCGTGCAGGATATCGATCGAGGCGTACAGGCTCTCCTCGTTGAGAAAGGGCTCGCCCATCCCCATGAAGACTATGTTATCTACCTGCGAGCCGAGCTCTCTCTCCATCAGAAGGACCTGTCCCACTATCTCGCCGGGCGAAAGATTCCTGGTGAAGCCGCCGGCCCCCGTGGCGCAGAAGGAGCACCCCAGCGCGCATCCCACCTGCGAGGAGATGCAAAAAGTGCAGTGTTCGGGATGTCTCAAGAGCACCGACTCGATGTACTCGCCGTCGTGAAGGCGCCAGAGGAACTTCTCGGTGCCGTCGGACGAAACCTGTTTGTCGACGACTTCCATGCGCGGGAAATACATCTCTTCCCGCAGCTTCGTGCGCAGCGCCTTCGAAAGGTTCGTCATCGAATCGAAGTCGGTGACCTTCTTTCTGTAAACCCAGTCGAAGATCTGGTTGGCCCTGAAGGACCCCTCGCCCAGCCGGCCCATCAAATCCCTCAATTGGTTGAGTCCTGTCGAAAGCAAGTCTATCATTTGATCCTCCCGAGAAGGCAGAGATAACCGGGGAGCGGCGATGAATCGGGTAGCAGCCAGTAGCCGTGGCCGTCGAAACGTCCCTCTATCCCGGAATCTTTCAGAAACGTCCCCATCTGCCTGGCGGCGTAACCGGGTATCCCTCCGACCAGCGAGGTGTTCTCTTCCAGGCTCAGCGAGTGCGAGTAATAAATGAATTCCTCAAAAGGTGATTCTTTGAGCTTCCCGACAATTGACGCCCTGATCTTTTCTGCGCTCCTGGCAAGGTTTTCTCTGCTTAGTGTATGGAAGAGCCACGGCCTGGAGTTGAGCCGGGCCGTCTGGCTGCCCGGGTACTTGAAAATCGGGAGGCCGAGTCTTTCCAATATGAACTCCATCTCGTCCCGCCTTTCGATTCCATCGGTCGGTCCGCCCTTTTGAAAAACCACGAAGAGATCGGAAAACTCGCTCTTTTCGAAGACGTAGCCGTTCTCGAGCATGTCCCTCTCGCCGCCCTTCGAATAATACGTCTCCGATGGGGGCGTCTGGTTGTACTCCATCAGGCCTTCGAGATCGGTGATGTACTCGATACCCCTCCAGAGATCGAAGAGCCATTCGGGATGGGAGTGTTCCACGTGAGCGGGTACCTCTCGAGTAAGCCCGTTCAGAGAGAGCTTCCGCAGAACGGCGTTGGCGAGCCTCCTGAACTCGGCGACGCCTATAAGCTCCACCGTGGAGTGAATGGCGGCGTAAGGCGGCACGCCATCGAGAAAGAGGAGCTGAAGGGCCCCCATTCTGAGGGCGTTCAACACCGACACCGGCAACCCGCGGGGCTTCCTCAGGTACTTCGAAAGTTCGTAGTCTATCCTGATTCGCTTTCTCAGCGTCTCGAAAATCAGGTTCGAACAGAAGGCGCGATCCTTGAAAGAAAGAGTGGAGATGGCCATATCCACTTTTTTTGAAGAAATGTATCCGTTGCTGTCGAAAAAGGAAAGCGTTTCGAGAGCGATCGAACGTGATGTCTGCATCAATCCCTGCTTCCATAAGCCCCTGCGATCAGAAGCATTCTCAACAGCTGGAGAATCGCGGTCGCGGTGGAGGCTACATAAGTCATGGCCGCCGCTCCAAGGACCGAGCCGACGGCCTTCAGCTCCGTCGAGGGCATGCCCATGGAAGCCAGAAGCTTTTTGGCTCTTGAACTGGCGTTGAATTCTACCGGCAGCGTCACGAGCGTGAAAAACACGAAGGCCGAGAAGACGAGTATCCCCACCTTTATCAGCAGGGGAGAGACCATCAAGAGGCCGATGACAAAGAGAATCCAGGAGAGGCTCGATCCCAGCTGGGCCACCGGCACGACGGCGTTTCTCACGACCAGGGGGGCGTACTTCTCCCTATCCTGAATCGCGTGGCCTATTTCGTGTGCGACGACGCCAAGAGCGGCGATCGAGCTGCTGTCGTGAGTCGCCTGCGAAAGTCTCACCACTCTCTTTCTGGAGTCGTAGTGATCGGTGAGGTTCCCCTTCACTCTCTCTATATGTATATCGAAAAGTCCCGCGTTGTCCAGCAGTCTCCTGGCCAGCTGAGAACCGGTATAGCCGAAGGCCGACCTGACTTTCGAGTACTGAGAGAAGCGAGAACTCACCAGAAACTGGGCGTAGGCCGCCAGAACAATCGCCGGAATCAGTACTATGAACGTCGGATCCCAAAACATCCAACCACCTCCATCTAAAATTATATATCCGTTGTATTTGACGGTCAAATGCCGTTATCGTTTCGATGCTATACTCTTTTGAAGGGGCGGGCGAATGCTACCGGACCAGGAACGGCTATTGCGTGGTGGATTGTTGGTGGTGCGTTGTGAGTTGTGAGTAAGGGCGAGATGCCGGATCGGGGTCCGGCATGACTGGAAGGAGGAAAGGTAGAGATCCTGGCTAAGAGATTGCCATGATGACCTGAAGGGAGTAAAACTGTCATCCCGTAGTGCTTCATACGGGATCTCATCTCTTCAGTCTCTCCCTCCGGCGTCGGAACGATGAACCGCTCTCCCGATCTTTCGAAGGACGGCTCTTCCCGACGGACGAAGGACGGCTCTTCCAGCCTCTCGCCTCTTACCTCTAGCCTCAGGTTCTCCAAGGACGGCTCTTTCCGCTCTTCCAATAGACCAAAAGGAGGCATGAAAAATGTTTTACGTAACCAAGGAGTTCACTTTCGACGCCGCTCACAACCTCGTGAGCTACCACGGCAAGTGTGAAAAGCTACACGGGCATACATATAAAGTGCATATCACAATGGTCGGAGAGCCCGACGGCGAGGGAATGGTCGTAGATTTCCTGGAGCTCAAAGCCATCGCCCGCTCGAAGGCCATCGATCTGCTCGATCACTCGTACATAAACGAGATCATACCCCAGCCCACGGCCGAGAATATCGCCAGATGGATCTTCGAGAGAGTATCGCCCGAACTGAAAAGGGAGAACTGCCGGGTATATGAAGTGACCGTCTGGGAGACTCCGACGAGCTTCGCCAAATACAGGGTGAGAGAGATTTGATAACGGTTCCGGCCGGCCGGTATATCTCGACCGGTTCTTCGATCCACGCCATCGACCCTTCGGCCAAGATCGTTTCCTTCATCGCGCTGGCCTTTTCCTCGCTCTTTCTCGACGGACCGGCCGATTTTCTCGTCTACGCAGTCCTCTGGACGGCCGTCTATCTTCTGTCGGCCGTGGCCCTCAGGGAGTACCTGTCGACCCTCTGGGGCATCAGGTTTCTTCTCCTGCTGGTGGTGGTCTTTCAATCGCTCTTCACTCCCGGGAGGGTGTTGCTCGACCTCGGGGTGGTCAGGATTACCGTGGAAGGGCTGGCGAACGGTCTGATACAGTCCGGAAGAGTGATCTTCGCGGTGCTTTTCGGTATAACGCTTTCACTCACCACCTCGCCCGTCGAGATCTCGACAGGTTTCGAGAGGATACTCAGAAGACTGGGGCTCGGTGAGTCCAGGGCCTCTAAAATCGGCCTGGCCGCCTCTCTAACGCTTACTTTCATTCCTCTGATATCTCTGCAGACGGAAAGGGTCATAATGGCCCAGAAGGTCCGGGGTGTCGAGTTCGACAAGGGGAGCCTCTTCAAGAAGGTGAAGAACGCGCTCACGGTAGTGATACCCGTGATAGTCACCTCGCTGAAAAAGGCGCAGGATACGGCGGCGGCCCTTCAAATACATTTCCGATCGTCCAGTCGCGCAGGGATACACTTGCGAGTATCGAGATGGAAACTACCCGAAATCCTTCTGACAGCCACGGCCTTCACGGCCCTGCTGGGCGTTATCCTTCTGTGAAACCGAAAAGCTCTCCCAGCCTCGACGGATTTATCCTCGCCATGGCCCTGGAGGCGGCAAGTCTCAACCTGCCGTCGTTGGAGAGATCGACGATCACCGATTCGAGATCGCCGGCCAGATCCTCGAGCTTGAGGAAGCCGGTGACGGAGGCTGCCAGCATCCTGACGGCCGCCTCTTCCTTCTTGTTTTTCAAGAGTCTGGAGATCAGGTCGCCGCAGTTGAAGAGCCTGAGTTTCTTGACGGCCCTGAGCGAGGCCTTCTTCAGGCGAGACGAAGTCGATCTCAGCGACTCCTCCACCACGTTCTCGATAGAGTGATCCAGAAGATTGCCCAGCGCCTCCAGAGAGAGGGCCCTGACCCTATCGGAAGGATCTTCCAGTCCCTGATGAAGGATCTCAACCGAAGATGGCTCCTGTAAACCCTTCAAATACTGGGCTCCGTAGAACCTGCACTCTTCGTCCTCGGAGTTCATCAGCCTCTCGGCCAGTCCCAGGAGCTGCGAGTCGTAGCCCTTTATCTTGCGAAAAACCTTCAGCGAGGGCAGGGAGATGTACTTGTCGTCGGAATCGAGCAGCTTTTTCAGGGCCGGAACGGCTATCTCCTCGGGAAAGGCCGATATCAGGTCGATGATGCTCTCCTTTATCGAAGCCGAACGATACTTCGAAAGGCTTTCCAGAAGAGCGCTCA
>NZ_DAOSEH010000028.1:0-25662 GCF_035363035.1 Mesotoga sp.
CTGAATACAAGGGAATGAAAGTCGATGCGATAACCCAGTTCAGAGACAAGCTTTATGAGAACTACGGCGACAGGGCCAGGTTCAGCGTAACGAAGAACACGCTAGTCAGGCTTGCCCTCGCCAACGCCGGCTATGAGGAATCGGAATGGATGAATACCGTTTCGAGTACGACGGCCGTTCTCACGATCGACGACGAAGATCCCGTTTCGGCCTTGAGGATAATGATCGATTTCAACAAGAGCAACAAGATTCTCCCGATAATCAAAGGCGGGTATCTCGAGAGAGGCTTCTTCAGGGGAGACCGGGCTATCGAACTCTCCAAGCTGCCATCGAGAAACCAGTTGATTGCTATGGTAGTCGGCGGTTTTGCCGCCCCGATAACCGGGCTGGTTTACACTTTGAATGGCGTACTCACGAAATTCCTGTACGCGTTGAACGCAATTAAAGATAAAAAAGCAGAATAATAAAGACGGAGGTGTGGTAAGATGACTAAGGAAGAACTCATTAGCGCAATAAAAGCAATGACGGTGGCCGAGCTTGCGGAACTTGTAAAGGCCCTGGAAGAAGAGTTTGGTGTCAGCGCGGCGGCACCAGTAGCGGTGGCGGCAGCCCCGGTAGCCGGCGGAGCAGCCGTTGAGGAAGAAGAAGAGCAGACTGAATTCAAGGTTGTCCTGAAGTCCTTCGGTGCGAAGAAGATAGATGTTATCAAGGTTGTAAGGGCCATCACCGGGTTGGGTCTCAAGGAAGCCAAGGATCTAGTCGAGAAGGCCGGTACACCTGAAGGTGTAGTCAAGGAGAATATGCCGAAGGCAGAGGCTGAAGAGCTCAAGAAGCAACTTGAAGAAGCCGGCGCCGAAGTCGAACTGAAGTAATTAGGCAATTGATTGGTTACATAGTTTCGATATAATTTTCTACACCCACATCAGAGAGTTTCTCTGATGTGGGTTTGGTGTGCTTAAATGTACGAGAGGTGATCTGATGAGAAAGGCCAATTTTGGCAAAAGAGAGCGGTGGGTCTTTGGAAGAGTTTATGAACCTCTTGAAATCCCGAATCTCATTGAGATCCAGACTCGTTCCTTCAACAGGTTCATCGATGAAGGGCTTTTGAGTGTTCTGAAGAAGTATTCACCCATCAAGTCGCAGATCCAGAGATCTGATCTCAAGAAGGGTGAAAAAGGCTTCTCGCTGGATTTCGTTGCAACCCGTATAGGTGAGGCGAAGCATTCCATACAGGAGTGCAAAGATAAGGGTCTCACTTACTCGGTACCCCTGTACGTAACTGTGAGAATCACCGATCTTTACACCGGAGAGATCAAAGAAGAGGAAGCTTTCTTCGGGTACCTTCCCTACATGACCGATAACGCTTCCTTCATAATCAATGGCGCGGAAAGAGTCATCGTCAATCAGCTGGTGAGATCTCCCGGCGTTTACTTCGTCGATGAACCTACGAAAGCAGCCTCGGGTTCCCTCCCCATATATGTTGCCCACTTTCTTCCGGTGAAGGGCGCCTGGTTCGAAATTCTTTTAAATCCAAACAAGCAGATAATGCAGGCCAGAATCGACAGAAGAAGAAAGCTGAATTTCTTCGTCTTCTTGAAGACTCTGGGCTATGAAGATGACGTTGAGCTGTTGAAGCTTTTCGAAAACGTGATAGACGCTACCGACGAGGACGAACTCCTGGCCAATGTCGGCAGTATGGTTCTGAAGGAGATCAGAACCCCCGGCGGAGAAGTGATAGCCGAGAAGGGAAAGCCGCTGACCGAAGAGATGATAGCGAAAATCGTCGAATCCGATGTCAAGACCGTCAGCCTTCCTCTACCCATAGCCATGAGAACTTATCTCGCGCTGCAAAAGACCTACGGGCAGGGTATGAGCGAGGACGACGCCTTCATAGAGCTCTTCAGAAAACTCAGACCGGGAGAAATTCCCAGGATAAACGCCGCCAAGAGCTACATAAACAACCTCTATTTCAGTCCCGACAGATTCGATTTTTCCGATGTCGGCAGATACAAGGTAAACGCCAGACTGAAGAAGGTTTACCAGGATTACCTTAGGGAAGTGGAAGGTAAAAAGGTGAGCAAAGACACCGATTATGCGGAATCATCGGGCATGCTGACACCGCTGGACGTAGTTCTGGCAGCCCGACACCTGACCGAGATAGAGAGCCGTCCCGAACTGCTTGACACCAAGGACCATCTCGGGAACAAGAGGGTCAGAACCGTCGGAGAGCTTATGGAAACGGAGTTCGAAAAAGCCTTTATAAAGATCCACAAACTCCTCGAGGAGAAGTTGACCATATATACTTCCTTCGACAAGATAACTGTTCAGAGTCTGGTGAATGTGAGAACCCTGATGACCACGCTCCACCAGTTCTTCGCCACCAGCCAGCTGTCGCAGTTCATGGACCAGGTCAATCCACTTGCCGAGCTGACGAACAAGAGAAGACTTTCGGCCATCGGTCCCGGTGGATTGAAGAGGGAGCACGCCAGGTTCGAAGTCAGAGACGTGCATCACTCTCATTACGGGAGGATGTGTCCGATAGAGACTCCCGAAGGTGCGAACATAGGTCTTATGACATCGATGGCCACGTACGCGACGATAGATAAGTATGGATTCCTCCTCACACCTTACAGGAAGGTTGAAAAGGGAAAGGTCACCGACGACATAGTGTATCTGGCGGCCGACGAAGAGGAGAGGTACAACATAGCGCACTCGACGGTGAAGATGGACGGAAACGGCAAAATTGCCGACGACAGTGTAGAGATAAGGTACGCCGGTGAGGTCAGGTACGTCAAGAAGGAGGATGTCGATTATATGTCGGTTTCCCCCAAACAAATCGTATCGATTTCGACCTCCCTGATACCGTTCCTCGAGCACGATGATGCCAACAGGGCTCTAATGGGTTCTAACATGCAGAGACAGGCCGTTCCGGTAGTCAAGTCCGAGGCGCCTATAGTCGGTACGGGTGTCGAAGGTGTCGCCGCCAGAGATTCCGGCTACGTGGTTCTGGCAAAGCACGGCGGCCGTGTGAACAAGGTCGATGGAAGAAAAATATCCATTCAGAGACTGGATGAAAAAAGTGAACCGGTTCTGGATATCAACGGAAAACCGATAGAAGATGAGTACCTTCTCCACAAGTTCGTCAGAACGAACCAGGACACGGCCGTTAATCAGAGACCCATAGTATCGGTCGGAGAGATCGTCAAAGAAGGAGATCCAATAGCCGACGGCCCTTCGACGGATATGGGCGAGCTGGCCCTTGGAAAGAACGTTCTGGTGGCCTTCATGCCCTGGGAGGGTTACAACTTCGAGGACGCCATACTGGTGAACCAGGAGCTCCTCGGTGAGGATACATTCACCACGATACACGTGGAGATGTACGAAACGATCGCCAGAGATACCCAGCTGGGACCCGAAGAGATCACTGCCGATATCCCGAACGTTTCGAAGGAGTCGCTCAAAAATCTTGACGAAAGCGGAATCGTGAGGGTGGGAGCTTACGTGACGTCGCAGGATATCCTCGTCGGTAAGGTAACACCCAAGGGAGAGTCCGAGACTACGCCTGAGGAGAAGATAATCAGGTCCGTCTTCGGAGACAGGGGTAGGGATGTCAAGGACTCTTCACTGAAACTCCCGCACGGTGTCGAAGGCAGGGTGATCGACGTGAAGGTCTTCGACAAGGAGGAAGTCTCGGAACTTGGTTCGGGTATCAACAAACTCGTCAAAGTCTTCGTAGGCATCAGAAAGCCGCTTGATGTCGGAGACAAGCTGGCCGGTCGCCACGGAAATAAAGGCGTCGTTTCTAACATTATTCCAAAGGAAGATATGCCCTTCCTTCCAGATGGTACACCCATTCAGCTAGTGCTTTCTCCGCTCGGCGTTCCTTCTAGAATGAACGTGGGACAGGTTCTGGAGACTCATCTGGGCTGGCTCGGAAAGCTTACCAACAGGTACTTCGCGACTCCAATATTCGACGGTGCAACCGAAGAAGAGATAATGACGGAGCTTTACCATGTGAGAAGAGAGCTCGGTTTAGACGAAGGGGACAGTGAGGGGCAGAAGTCTGGCAAAGTGACTCTGAGAGATGGTAGAACCGGCGAACCGTTCGACTACCCGGTCGTCGTTGGAATCATGTATATGCTCAAGCTAGTGCACATAGCCAAAGACAAAATCCACGCCCGTTCCACCGGCCCTTACTCACTGATTCACCAGCAACCGCTTGGAGGAAAGGCTCATTTCGGTGGCCAGAGATTTGGAGAAATGGAAGTATGGGCGCTGGAAGCCCACGGAGCGGCCCACACACTCAACGAAATGCTGACCATAAAGTCCGACGATATAAAAGGCAGAAACGATGTGTACAAGGCTATATTGAAGGGTATTAACATACCGGAACCGGGAATTCCCGAGAGCTTCAAAGTGTTGATAAAGGAACTCCAGGGTCTCTCTCTGGATGTTAAGGTCTTCGACCAGAACAGCGTCGAACTGGATGTGGATAAATTATGAAGATAAATAGAAGGGAGCTACCCCTCAAGGAGGGAAGCAGATGCCTGTGAGCACGTATAAAAGAAAAGTCAACACTCTCCAGATAAACATCGCCTCGCCGGAGAGAATTAGAGGCTGGTCGAGCGGTGAGGTAAAGAAACCGGAGACGATCAATTACCGCACTTTCAAGCCCGAAAGAGATGGACTCTTCTGCGAGAAGATTTTCGGACCGACCAAAGACTACGAATGTACTTGCGGAAAGTACAAGGGCAAGAAGTACGAGGGCACCATCTGTGAAAGGTGTGGAGTGAGGGTCGAGTCCAAAGAGGCCAGAAGAAGAAGAATGGGTCACATCGAACTGGCTGCGCCAGTTACACACGTCTGGTACCTGAAGAGCGCGCCGAGCGTTCTCTCTTCTCTTCTGAACATACCGGCCAAAGATCTGGAAAACATAATCTATTATGGCTCCAAAAGAGTCATCGAAAGGCTTTATGTCGTTACCAACCCGAAAGAAACCGATTTCTTCTCGGGCATGACGATGTATCAGACCGAATACGAGATATACACCAAGAAACTGGATTTCGAAGTGGAACAGGGTTACAAAGTCAAGTCTCCGCAGGGTCCGGTTACCACAGAGATAGATGGTAAGGTAACGATCGAAAGAATCGACAGCAACACGCAGAGAGAGATGAACTGGATAATCATCAGGGATGAAACCGGTATAGAGAAGAAGTACCCCACCTTCGAAGGCTCTCTGGTCTACGTACAGAACGGAGATGAAGTCCACAAGGGAGACACTCTGGCCGATCGCTTCCTCTTCGAAGACGAGGTCCTCTCTTCTACGGAGTATAGAGTCTTCGATGAATACTATCCCGGCAAGTTCGAAGTGGAAACGGATACCGAAAGCGACAGGCCGATAGTGATAATAACCGAGATCGATCCGTCCGTTGCCGAGGAGACCGGTCGAGCGGTTGGCGAGGTGCTCATCGAAAACGAGTACGAAGCCTACAGGGAACTCTATCCGGGGAAAATCACCTGCGATTACGGAGCTGCCGCGATAAAGAAGCTGCTTCAGGGAATGGATCTCGAGGAGTTGCAGGTGGCCATAGAACACGAGTTGAAGTCTATACCCAAGAGCAGCGCGAGGGCTCTTAAGCTTCTCAGAAGGCTCAAATACATCAAGGATTTCATAGCTTCCAAGAACAGGCCCGACTGGATGGTGATGGACGTTGTGCCGGTCATTCCACCGGATCTACGACCCATGATCCAGATCGAAGGCGGAAGGTTCGCCACTACCGATCTCAACGACCTGTACAGGAGAGTTATAAACAGAAACAACCGGCTTGCCAAACTCTTACAGATCGGAGCCCCCGACATAATAATCAGAAACGAAAAGAGGATGCTCCAGGAGGCCGTCGATTCGCTCATCTACAACGGAAGGGTTGGAAAGGCCGTGTCCGACAAATCGGGAAGGCCTTTGAAATCTCTGACGGATCTGGTCAAAGGAAAGAAGGGAAGGTTCAGAAGGAATCTCCTCGGTAAGCGAGTCGATTATTCCGGTAGAGCCGTTATCGTTGTAGGACCGGATCTGAAGATACACGAGTGTGGAATCCCCAAGAGAGTGGCGATGGAGCTGTTCAAACCCTTCGTTCTCTCCAGGCTGCTTCATGGTAGCGAGTCGAGCAAGACCGCGAGAAAGCTCAAGAAAACGATAATAGAGAAGGAAATGCCGGAAGCCTGGGAAGTGCTTGAAGATGTCATCAAAGGACATCCCGTGCTTCTCAACAGGGCTCCTACGCTCCACAGGATCTCGATTCAGGCCTTCATACCCAGACTGGTCGAAGGAAACGCCATACAGCTTCACCCATTGGTTTGCGCTCCGTTCAACGCCGATTTCGACGGAGACCAGATGGCCGTACACGTGCCACTTTCTGCCGCTGCCCAGGCGGAAGCGAAGTTCCTTATGCTCAGCCGCTACAACGTCATTTCACCGGCCAGTGGCAAACCGATCTCGATGCCGGGAAAGGACATAATAGTCGGGGTTTACTATCTCACGACCGTCGATCAGCAGTACGAGAAGATGGAAAAAGAAATAATGGGTTACTACGCTCAACTGTTGAAGGATGAGAAAGTAACCAGAGTCGAGGCGAGGAGAAGGGTCAGAGAAAAAGCGCTTGAGTGGGTGGATTGGAAGTTTTCCTCGACAGGCGAAGCTCTCATGGCCTACGATACAGGTTTCATATCTCTGCACGATCCTATATTGGTCAAACTGGACCCCGATCCCACGGTCGGTGAACTCACGCTCACAACGGTCGGAAGAATAATCTTCAACACGATCGTGCCAGAGAAGTTGAGAGACTATTCGAAGAAGTTCAACAAGAAGGCAATAAAGAAACTCATCTACGACTGTTTCCACGAATACGGAATAGACAGAACGGCCAATCTTCTCGACGACATGATGTCGCTGGGTTTCCACTACGCCACTTACTCCGGTCTGACCATCTCGATAAAGGACATAGTCGTATATCCTGAAAAAGACAAAGTAATCGCGGCTGCCCAGAAGAGGGTCAACCAGGTCGAGAGTCTCTACAGATCGGGCTTTTTGACCGATGAGGGCAGGAGTCAGGAGATAATCCGTATCTGGTCGGACACCACGGGCGATATCATGGACAAGACCTACAGCGAATTCGAGAAGTACCCCTTCAACCCGATATTCATGATGGTCGATTCGGGTGCGAGAGGAAACATAGACCAGCTCAAGCAACTGGCGGGGATGAGAGGATTGATGGCCGATCCTTCCGGAAAGACCATAGAAGTTCCGATAAAGTCGAACTTCAGAGACGGTTTGACAGAACTCGAGTTCTTCACCTCGACGCACGGCGCCAGAAAGGGTTCTGCCGATACTGCCTTGAGGACCTCGTTCGCAGGTTATCTGACCAGGAGACTGGTAGATGTTTCTCAAACGATAACCGTTACAACGCCCAACTGCGGTACCCACGAAGGGATCGAAGCGATAGAGCTCCTGGCCGACGGCGTCACGATAGAGAAGCTGGAGGATTTCCTCTTTGGAAGGGTTCTCGCAACCGACGTTATAGACCCCAGAACCGGTAAGGTGCTGAAGAACTCAAAAACCGGTAAGGAGTACTCGCGAGACACCATGATAAGGGACGAAGACGCCTCCTTCCTCTCGAGTTTCAGCACGGAAGTCGATGTGGTACGCGAAGACGTTCTGAACCTGTCCAAGGTGACCAGACTGGCGAGCTACACCGAGCTCAACGAGGATATAAAGCTCGGTGAAAAGTCTCATAAGTCCGGTACCCACATAGGCAGCGATCTTCTTCACCAGCTAAAGAACTCCGATCTCGGAGAGGTAAAAGTGATGACCTACCCGTGTGTAGGACAGGTGTTCGCAGGCACTACGGTGAAGAACGGCAACAATGAAACGATTGTCAAATACCAGGAAAAGATAGATGAACTGACCGCCAAGAAACTTCAGGCCAACGAAACCGGGAAAATCCTTGTGAGACCGTTGATCAAGGTGAGATCGGTTCTGACCTGCGAGTCAGACAACGGTGTCTGTGCGATGTGCTATGGAATGGATCTTTCAAACCACGAGATCGTGAACGTCGGCGAGTCCGTAGGAGTCGTTGCGGCGCAGTCGATCGGCGAACCAGGTACACAGTTGACTATGAGAACATTCCACACCGGAGGCATCGCGACCGGACAGGATATAACCAGAGGTCTTCCAAGGGCCGAAGAGCTTTTCGAGGCACGAAAGAAACTCAAGGATCCCGAGGCCCTCTTCATAGAAAAGGACGACGGAGGCTTCGTAAAAGATCTGGTGTCCGACGAAAAGGGAAGACGCAAGGTTTACGTCGAGACCAAAGACGGCCGTATCAGCGAGTACGATCTCTCATCGGCCATCAAGCCGAAGATAGAGATCGGAGATAAAGTCGTCGAAGGAGAAGCGATCACTACCGGAACCGTCAGACCAAGGAAACTGATGGAAAAACTGGGTCTTGTCCCGACTGCCCTCTACCTCCTCACAGAGATCAAGAGGGTCTACGCCGAACAGGGTGTCGAGATACACGACAAGCATTTCGAGCTGATAATAAGACAGATGCTTTCGAAGGTCGAGCTAACCGACCCGGGGGATACCGATTTCCTGCCAGGCGATCTTCTGGACATAGTAGAGGTTAGAAAGATAAACAAGACGATTGAAGAGGCCAACAGTAAGGTTCAGGAAAACAGAGAGTATGTTATGGACAAGAGACTTGCCAGAAGGGTTCTGGGAGAAGATGCAGATGGGAAGATTCAGAAAATCGCTTCCGAAGGTGAGCCGATAACCGAAGAACTTCTTGGCAAGATCCTCAAGAGCGGTGTCAAGCAGATCTCGATATACGATGTCGAAGAGGATCAATACCAAAAGTTGATCGAAGATCTGAATCCGGACACCGTTATTCCCGAGAAAAGGGTGCAGATAATGCCAAAAGATCTCATGAAGTTCAAGAGGAAGCTCCTGCGAATAACCAAGGCCTCTCTGGAAAGTGAAGGCTGGCTATCCGCCGCATCGTTCCAGCAAACACCGCAGATTCTTACCGAGGCCTCCGTAGCCGGCAAGTGCGACTATCTGCTAGGCCTCAAGGAGAACGTGATAGTTGGGCAGTTGATACCGGCCGGAACCGGTCTCGATATGTACGCGAATCTACAGGTCGAAGAAGCGGCCGTATCTGCGCAGTTCGAAGAAGAAGAGCTGGCCTGAAAAGATAATCCTGTTGCGGGAAGCTGAAAAACGGCTTCCCGCTTTTTTATTCTTTGATGGTAACATTATCAATGAGCATATGAAATTTGCCGGAAAGTCGGGAAATGGTGAGTCGGTTGGAAGAGATATTCCTAAGCGTGCGCAATGTTCAAAAAACCTATAGAAGCAACGGAGTCAGAGCCCTCGACGGTGTTTCTCTGGATACATACGCCGGAGAGGTGAACGTGCTTCTGGGTGAGAACGCGGCGGGAAAAACCACATTGATGAAGATAATTGCCGGGATCGAGAGGGCCGATGACGGCGAGATGTTTATGAAGGGCAGGAACTACTCTCCGGCCAATCCCGTTGACGCCATCCGGGCCGGTGTCGGTCTGGTTTCACAGAAGCTGAGAGTAATACCGCAACTAACGGTTGGTGAGAATCTACTTCTGGGTATGGATTTATCGGGCTTTGAGCGCAAGAAAGGCCGCAAGACGATCGAAGAAGCCGTTCATAGGTTCGGTCTGGGTATAGAACTCCCCGTCAGGGTTGAAGATCTATCGATAGCTCAGAGGCAGAAGGTCGAGATTCTTCGTGTACTGATCAGGTCTCCGGAATTGATAGTCTTCGATGAACCGACGGCCGTTCTCCCCGATAACGACAGAGAAGAATTGATGAATATCATAGCCAGGCTCAAAGAAGGCGGAAAAACGGTGGTTTTTATAACTCATAAACTGCAGGAAGCCTATCGAATCGCCGACAGAATCTCGATCATGGCTAAGGGAAAAATAACCGGAACTTTCCTCAAAGGAGAAGTGACGGAGAGGTCGCTAAGAACCCTGGTGGCTGGAGAGGACCTGGCGGCATCTGGATTCAGCGGTCGAAAGACAACGGCCACCGGAGAGGTTCTTCGGGTCGAATCGCTAGATGTTGAGGGTCGGTACAGAAACCTGATAGCGGTGAAGAACGTCTCCTTCGTCTCCAGAGCGGGCGAGATACTCGTTATAACCGGTATCTCTGGAAACGGCCAGGAAGAGCTTATCGAGAGCTTATTTGGCATGAGAAGAGTTCTTTCGGGGCGTGTTTACCTCGAAGATACAGATATAACCGGTTGGACGCCGGCCGATCTCAGAAAGATCGGAGTTGTAGCCCTGATAGGTGACAGGGATACGACCGCGAGCTGTCCGGGCCTTTCGATAATAGATAACGTTGTTCTAAACAGGGTCCGGGATAGATTCTTTCTAAAAGAAAAACCGTTGAAAACATGGACCCGCGAGCTACTTTCGACCTACGGGGTCGAATACTCTTCTCTGGATGACCAGGCAGGAACACTCTCTGGTGGCAACTTACAGAAGGCGATACTGGCTAGAGAGATCTCCGGTAATCCCCGATTGATACTCTTGAGCGAGCCGACCAGAGGACTGGATGTCAAACACGCCGGGATGGTACACCGAACGCTTCTCTCTCTCAAGCAGAACCTCTCCATAGTTCTCTTCACAGGAGACCTGGACGAGGCTATCTCAATAGCCGACAGGATATTAATCATGTACGACGGCGAGGTAGTTATAGATCTGCCGAACGCGGGAAAAATCGGGAGATCGATGTTGAACCGTTATCTCCAGGGAGCGGCAGGGGTGGAGAGTACGTGAAAGGGAGAGCGTTTACAGTTGCAAGGGCGCTCTTCACTCTCGCAATCGCCCTGGCCGTTGGATTTGTAGTGATTGTCTTGACGGAGGAGGAACCGCTCGAGGCAACCTCCGCCTTCTTTCTTTCCGTTTTCACAAACACCTTCTACTTCGGGAACTTACTCTCAGCCTCGATCCCACTGATCTTCACTGGACTTGCGGCGTCCATTGCCTTCTCAAGCTCGAGTTTCAATCTCGGTCTTGAAGGCCAGGTCTATCTCGGAGCGCTGACGGGAACATATATAGGTGTTCGTATGGGAGGTACCTCTCCACTTATAGTGGTACCTGTGGTTTTGCTCTCCGGCTTTCTCTCAGGAGCCCTGGTTGCCGGAATTTCCGGGCTGTTGAAAGGCTTCAGAGGTGTGAACGAGTTGATCTCCTCGCTCCTGCTGAGCAACGGGATAGTACTGGTTGTCGATTACATAATAGAAGGTCCCTTCAACGATAGACCCTCGGGTTTGGCGGCTTCCACGAGTCTTGGAAAGGAAGTCATCTTACCCAGAATTCTGGAACCTTCGAGTCTTCATTCGGGGCTCTTCCTGGCCCTGATCACGGCGGTTCTGCTCTGGGCCTTTATGTTCAGGAGCAGACCGGGATACGATTTTCGCGTGACGGGCAAGAGTTCCATCTTCGCCTACTACGGCGGTATAAACGTGAAGGCCGTTTATTTCTGGTCTATGTTTCTCAGCGGAGGACTGGCCGCCGTAGGCGGTACAGTAGATGTGCTTGGCGTTCACGGGAGAGTCCTGAGGGGTTTCTCCGGGGGTTACGGCTGGAACGGAATCGCAGTCGCTCTCATTGCAAGGAACCATCCTCTGGGAGTCATACCGGCGGCACTTTTCTTTGCCTATCTCGAAAGCGGCGCGCAGATAGCCTCGTTCGAAGCCGGTCTTACACCCGAGATATCCAGGATTGTCCAGTCGGTGGTGTTCTATCTGGTAACTGCCGAAGCCGTACTCTCTTTTATGAAAGGGGGACGGAAGGTTGATTGAGGCCTTTGTGAACGATACACTGAGAAACGCGACCCCGATTGTTCTCGCCGCTTGTGGCGGTCTTGTGACAAGGCTTTCGGGCTGGTTGAACATCGGTCTCGAAGGCATGATACTTCTTTCCGCCTTCTCGGGGGTTGTCGTATCATCGGCGACTTCCAGCGTTGTAGTCGGTACTCTCGCGGCGATTGCAACATCGATTGCAGTCTCTCTGCTGATTTTCGTAATGGTCAGGTACATGAGGGCGAACCTGTACATCACCGGGATAGCCACCAACCTTCTCTCCGGAGGTCTCACCGTAATGCTCGCCGATCTATGGTTCAGGAGCAAAGGAACCGTGGTCTTCCCGGAAGCGCCACGCCCGGCCGTTTCGAGTCTGGACTTTCTGGGATTTCTCAACAACCTGAACTTCTTCGATTATCTGGCGATCGCTTCGCCGTTGCTCTTGCTGTTCGTTCTGAGGGAAACCTCGTTCGGATTGAAGCTGATAGCCTGTGGCATCGACGAGGAGAGTGCCTACTACTCGGGTGTCAATGTCAACAGAGTGAGACTGGTATCCTTTATTATCGCAGGTGTTTTCTCCGGACTGGCCGGGGCGTCGCTTTCTTTGCCGTTGGGACTCTTCGTGGCCAATATGTCCGGTGGCAGAGGCTGGATAGCGCTGGTGGCGGTAATAATGGGGAGAGATAGACCTTTTCTGATCGGCTTCTCGGCCCTGATGCTCGGTTTCGTGACGGAACTGTCTATTTTCCTTCAGGTATCGACGCAGATCTCCCCTAAACTGCTGTTGACGATACCTTATTTCGTTTCCTTTCTAATAGTTGCGATCTTCCCAGATCGAAGAGCGATGTTGGAGGGTAAAAAACACGAGTGAACAGCATGATATAATTGCGAAAATTGGAGGTGCGAAAGTGAGTCTGATCGAAGAACTGAACTCCCGGTACACGGAACTTTCCTTTCTTAACAGCGCGGTCGCTCTCATGGCCTGGGACATGCGTACGTATCTTCCACCCATGGGCAACGAAATGCGCGCAGAAGCTCTAGGTTATATATCTACACTGGCCTTCAAAAAGAGAGTCTCGGACGAACTGGGGTCGATCCTGGAAAATCTTAGACAGCCGGAGACGTACAACTCTCTCAACGATGAGGAAAAGGCCATAGTGAGAGTCTCTGCCAAAGCCTTCGAAAGGGCCAGGGCGATTCCGCCGGCGCTTTATCAGAAATTCGCGGTGCTGACCGTCAGGAGTGAGAAAGCCTGGGAAAAGGCCCGGGCGGAAAACGATTTCGAAGGCTTCGCCCCTTACCTCGAAGAAATCGTGAGTCTTTCCAGAGAGATGGCCAATCTTTATGGCTATGCTGAAAACCCTTACGATGCCCTTCTGGAAGGTTATGAGGAGGGTATGACCGCGAAGAGGTTGCGCGAAATAATAGAGCCCCTCAAGAAGGAGCTGGTGCCTTTCCTGAAAAGGCTCATGAAGGAGGGAAAGGCTCCCGAAACCGATCTGCTAAAGGGAAGGTTTCCGAGAAAGACCCAGGAGAAGTTGAGTCACAAAGCCCTCAAATTCATCGGTTACGATTTTGGGGCCGGCCGGCTGGACGAGACAGTTCATCCCTTCACAATAGGTATAGGGGTTGGCGATGTCAGGGTTACCACCAAGTATCCGCCAGACGAATTCACTCCGTCGCTTTTCGGTTCGTTTCACGAAGGGGGCCACGCCATATACGAGCAGGGATTGCCCGTCCATTTGAAGGGTACGTCTCTGTACGAAGCGGCATCTCTGGGTATTCACGAATCCCAGTCGAGAATGATGGAAAACATTGTGGGACGCAGCAAAGAGTTTCTGAAATTCTTCTATCCGCACATTCAGAAGGCCTACCCTTCGAATTTCAAAAACGTGCCCCTCAAGAAGTTCTATAGAAGCGTCAACAACGTTAAGCCCTCCTTGATAAGGATCGAGGCCGACGAAGTGACGTACAACTTCCATATAATGCTGAGATTCGAGCTTGAAGAGGGTTTGATGAAAGGCGATATACAGGTGGAAGAGCTTCCGGCCAGGTGGAACGAAAAGATGAAAGAGTATCTCGGAATCGAACCGGCCAACTTCAGCGAGGGTGTGCTGCAGGATATCCACTGGCCGTCTGGTATGATAGGATACTTCCCCTCTTATATGCTCGGAAATCTCTACGCTGCACAATTCTACGCAAAAGCAAAAAGCGACATAAAAGATCTCGAGAGAAAAATCGAAAAGGGCGATCTGAAGCCCCTGTTGCACTGGCTCAGGGAGAACATCCACGGCCAGGGCAGGCGTTACAGCCCTGGAGAACTGCTGAAAGTCGTTACCGGAAAAGAACTGGATCCCGGATATTTCATAAAGTACGTCAAAGACAAGTATTCAAACATATATTCACTCTAGAGGGCCTCAGGGCCCTCTTTTCAATCTCTCTTCGAGTCTGGCCAGCTCTTCCCGGCTCAACTTCAGATCTTCTCTCTGCTTTTTCAGAAAAGCCAGTACAGATTCGCTTTCGCCGAGACCGGCATCTTTCCACATGAAGGCTATAGTTTCAGGATCCACGGTACCATCTAGAGCGAGTTCGAAGATGGCCGGAGGCATCGCCTCGCCAAGTTCGGAAATCTTCGAAATCTTTCCCTCGCGCAGGAACTCGAGCGATTTCTCGGTTATGGCCTTGCCTATGCCTTTCAACCGGGAAAGGTCGTAGATCTCCTGTTCGGTCAACTCCCCGGCGGAAAGCCTGCTACGTACAGTTCTTGCCGCGAACTCATAGCTCCTGATTTTGAAGGGGTTGTCCCTGGAGATTCTGAGCAATCTCGACAGCAGATCGAACTGCGCGGCGAGTTGTTCTCTTTTCAACTCATCACCCCCGGATCTATTTTATCCCGGAAGTGGTCATACAGACAAGGCGGACGTCGGTCTCACCTTTTGTTTCTGTGATCCAGAACCCTCTCGATATTTTCGCGCACCGTTCCGTCACGGGCCTCAAAAAAGGCCATTCCGGCCGCCTCTATCGCTTGAAGAGCGTTTTGACCCAGGTGGAAGGCGATTATAGTATCCACGCCTTTGCCCGCCAGAAAGTTCACGGCCAAAGGGCCAGCACCGTGTGCGGCCTCTATCGACAGATCTATGAATTCTTTCTCTTTAGAATCGGGATCGTATATCAGAAAATACTTTCCGCGGGCGAAACGATCGTCGGGAAAGCCGTCTAGCGATTTCTCCTTCACCGGAACCGCGATCTTCATCTCTTACCTCCAGAAATCATGATATTCTCCAGTTTGTTTTTTATCTCTCTTATACCATCCGCCGCTCCGGAACCGTCGAGCGATACGACCGGAACACCCAGCATTGTAGCCTCGCCGACTTTCTCATCGTAAAGGATCTTTCCAAGTACCTGTATTCTATTTGCACCGCACCAGTTTTCGATCTGTGAGGTCTTTTCACGATTAATGTCACATTTGTTTATAACGACTCCGCAATCCCTCCGGAAATGACGGACGGTCTCGATTATTCTCTCGAGGTCGTGCAGTCCAGACACTGTGGGTTCTGAAACCACTACCACGTAGGAAACCCCGGTTATGGAAGAGGTCGCCGGACAGCCTATTCCCGGTGCTCCGTCTATGATAACCAGACCTCTCTTCTCTTCTTCGGAAATGGCGATAGCCAGCTTTCTGACCTCGGCCACCAGACCTCCGGAGGTCTCCTCGCCGGGGTACAGGAGGGCATGAACGAGAGGAGTGCCGTTGAACCTGGAAAGGTAATAATCTCCGGATTTGTTTTCTCTGAGTGTTATTGCCTTTGCCGGGCAGACGACGATACAGGCTCCACAACCCTCGCAGGCGTACGGATCGACCCTGTAAGGTCCTCCGCGAATCAGAGCGTCGAATCGACAGTATTTTTCGCAAACACCGCACGAGATACAGTCGTTGGAAATCACAGCTTTCTTGCCCCCGTAGTATTCGAAGGAAGAGATCAATTCTGTCTCCATCAACAGGTGAAGGTTGGGGGCATCGACATCGCAGTCTGCCATCGCATGGTTATCGAAGAGAAAAGATAGAGAGCCGGCCAGGGTGGTCTTCCCGGTGCCTCCCTTTCCGCTCACTATGGCTATCTGGAACACCGCACCACCCCCAAGGATTTTAGGATTTTTTCGTACAGTCTCTCGAAACGTTCCTTCCATTCGGGAAGCACATCGGTGAAGAGCACACCGTTGGAGTATGCTTTCGCTATCTCACGCTCGAAAGGTATTTTCTCAAGTATCTCTATCTTTTCTTCGCGGGCGAATTCGTCGATCATCGAATAAGTTCCGCCATCTCTGTTGATGACTACACCAAAGGGAATTTTCATCTCCCTGACAATCTGTAACGCCAGCTTCAAATCGTGCAGCCCGAAGGGTGTCGGCTCTGTCACCATCAAGGCGTAATCAACCTTTCTCAGTGTTTCAACCACCGGACAGGACGTTCCCGGCGGAGAATCAAGAATCACGACCTTATCCGGGTCGATGTGCTTCTTAAGGGCCCTGATTATCCTCACCGGTGATGGTTCCCCGATTTCAAGGATACCCATACCGTAATAAAGGTTGTCGCTTATTCTACCCAGCTCGACCCTTCCTATGGTCTTCGGAGTTTCGCCGATGGCTCCTTCGGGACAGATGTTGGTGCACAGGCCACAACCGTGACAGAGGTTGTTGAATACCATAACTCCTGTATTAAAGACCGATAAGGCGCCGAACTGGCATCTTCTCGCACACTCTCCACACAACGTGCATTTTTCTTTGTCTATCACCGGAAGCATCAGCCTGACTTCTTCCTCATAATCCTTTGAGATTTGGAAAAAGAGATGAACGTCAGGCTCTTCGGCATCGGCGTCGAGTAGTTGTACTTTGCGAGTGGATGAGAGGACTTCAGCAAAGTTAGTGGCGAGAGTGGTCTTTCCAGTACCGCCCTTGCCGCTTATGACGGCAATAACCAAAACCTACCACCATCTCCTGAGCCTGAAGCTTCTTCTGTAACCAGTACCCAAGCCTAATCCAAGTCTAGATCCACGGCGGAAAAAGTGCCCACCTAAAAACACTCTCCCTCTGTAATCAGTATTGACGTCCAACCCGTTCAAAGAGTCTTTCGGTGCGCAGTTTCCCGCTCCCCAACCTGTCATAGGGCCCTGACCCGAAGGTCCGGTTCCATCTCTCCATGGCATAGTTTCACTCTCCTTTCGACTGGGGTTCCAGATCCTCCAGCCTTTTCTCGATTTCCTGAATCTCCATTTTGATTAGCTCGAGCTCATCGTTCAAATAGCTTCTGTATTCCTGAAGATCGACCCGTTCTATTTCGGGAGCGACTGGATAATCATGATAAAATTCCCTACCATAGGGTCCCATTCCCCTGGCAAAACCGGGCCGTCTTCCGCCTCTTCCTCCGCCCCGGGGACCGTAGCTGAAAGACCTGCACGAGCCATCTCTGAAGCGATTCCCGTAACCCAAGCCATACGGCATTCAATTCACCTCCATATATATGTTATATACATATATAATACTACATTATATAAGTTAAAGTCAACCCGTACTTCTACAATTTTTATAATCAGTTTAATCGGTCAAGAGTTTCTATAGAATTTGTCCCAATAAAGGGAAAACGAAAATGGGGAATTTATCACTGCGTTTTTTAGAAGTTTAATCCATAGGTTCATAGATTGTTTCCGCTGCGAGTGTGGTCAGTATCGTATTAACTAACAAAAACAGTTGGGGGGCGGTTTGCCCGCACCCAACCTGTTATCGGGCCCAGAGCTTTGAGCCCGGTTCCATCTTTCCACGGCATGTTTTTACCCTTCTTTTGACTGAGGTTCCAGGTTCTCCAGTCTCTTTTCGACTTCCTGAATCCTTTGCTTGATCAGTTCGAGCTTGAAGTTCAGATAGCTTTTGCGCAACTGAAGTCTTGCCCGTCTCATCTCGGGAGTAACCGGATGATCGTGGTGAAATCTCCTGCCATAAACACCTGACCCTCTTGCAAAGCCGGGTTCCCTTCTTCCGCCACGGGGTCCATATCCAAAAGACCTGCAATGACCTTCCCTGAGGCGGTTCTCGTAACCAAATCCATACACCATAAAATTCACCTCCATATATATGCTTACTACATATATGATACACTATAACATATATGAATGTCAACTCCATATTTTCTTATCTCCAAAATTAACCTGAATCGATCGCGTGTTTCTGATAGTATCTCTTTGAGGGGAGAAAAATGAGTGAAGGAAAGAACCACATAAAAATGTTTTCAGTTATCGCACCTTTTTATAATATAGCTTTCAGATCGCAGCTGGAGAATTACAGGAAACTTCTAAAGGAGAACTCCTGGAGACTGGCCGACAAGATAGAGAGCGCGATCGACATAGGATGCGGGACAGGAGCCTTCGCCAGGGCTTTGAGCGAGTTAGGTATAGAAGTAACAGCCGTGGATGCTTCGGATAAGATGGTGAGAATAGCCAGGAGAAATCTGGCCGGAACGGGGGTCAGGGTTGTGCGGGCGGACTTTTTCGAGGACCTCCCTTTTGAAGACAACAGTTTTGATCTCCTGGTGGCCTCTTACGTGTTACACGGACACAAAATCGATGGAAGGGTCAGGTTCTACGGGGAAACGAAAAGAATCTGCAAGAAGGAGTTGCTCCTTCACGAATTCTTCCCCAACAAAAACCCTCTGGTCTCGTTCGTTGAATTTCTCGAAAGGAGCGATTACAGGAATTTCGTATCTACTGCGTACGAAGAGCTAAAGAGATTCTATCCCGTTGTTTATAGAGTCAGGCTTTCCGCGACTAGCGGCTGGTACATATGTCGTTGCAAATAGAGAAACCTTCGACGTTTTATTCGTAGGAATCCGGTTATCGGTGGTGGATTTGCGGAGCCGAGATGTTAGTATTTATCTAGGACGAAAGAAATGGAAGGGCAGGTGTTTCATATCTTCTATCGGTACGATCTGGGGGATGAACCATGAGAAAGAGGATAACTCCATATCTCTTCATTTTGCCGGCAGGGGCGGTTATCTTCTTTTTCCTTCTCTACCCACTCGTTTACTCCTTCTTTATAAGTCTTCACGAATGGGACCTCTCGCCCGGTATGACTTTCGTGGGCCTGGGAAATTACGCGAAGATACTTAGTTCCCCAGAATTCTGGGATTCAATGCTGTACACAGCCTACTACATGGTCGGTGTTCTGCCTTTTTCTCTCGTTCTGGGTTTTCTCTTCGCCTCACTGCTCAACGATGCGACGTTGAAGGGTATAGGGTTTTTCAGGACTGTTTATTTCCTCCCGGTAGTCACCTCGCCAATAGCCGCCGGGATGGGGTTCAGCTTTCTCTTCAGCACCGAGCTGGGTTATGTCAATCATTTCATCAGGTCCGTGGGAGGGGATTACGTGAACTGGCTGACCAATCCCGAAGGAATAATGCAAATCCTCTTCAATTGGACTGGCATACAGCTTCCGAAAATACTCCAGGGTCCCAGTGTGGCGCTTTTTGTGATAATACTCATGGGAATCTGGCAGAACGTCGGTTACGCCATGGTGGTTTATCTGGCTGGTTTGCAGGGAATTCCAGAAACGTATTACGAAGCCGCCTCTCTGAGCGGAGCAACTAGATTCCAGTGTCTCAGAAAGATAACCATACCTCTCCTCTCGCCCACAACCTTTTTTCTGTTGATTATGTTCAGTATAAACTCCTTTCAGGTCTTCGGTCCGGTGATGGTGATGACGCCCGAGGGCGGTCCGCTGAATACGACTTCGGTAGTGGTATTCAGACTTTATAGAGAGGCCTTTGCCTATTACCGCTTCGGTTACGCGGCCGCGATGGCCTTCGTACTCTTCATCTTCGTGATCTCGATGACGGCCTTCCAGGTGAAAACTCTCGAAGGAAGGGTTCACTATGAATAGAAGGAGAGTCAAGACGCTTAAGTATATAATTCTTATCGCCGGCGCTTTGGTGATGATCTTTCCTTTCTTCTGGTCTTTGATGACGTCCTTCAAGGACCTGAGGGAGATTCTTCAAAACCCGTTCTCGCTGTTACCGCGGCAGTTCACTTTCAAGAACTATCTGAGCGTTTTCAGAAAGGTGCCTTTCGCCAGGTATCTCCTAAACAGTGCCGTAGTGGCCAGCGTCACGACGCTTCTTCAGCTGGGGACGGCCTCGCTGGCCGCTTTCGCCTTTGCCAGAATGAGGTTCAAAGGCCGGGACTTGCTCTTCTACACCTTCCTGGCGACGATGATGGTGCCGCAACAGGTGGTAATGATCCCGCAGTACCTGGTAGTCATGAGCCTGAATCTCGAAAATTCCTACACGGGTCTTATAATACCGCACGCAGCGACGGCGATCTCCATATTCTTCCTCAGGCAGTTCTTTCTCACAATACCGCAGGACCTTGAAGATGCCGCCACGATCGACGGTTGCGGGGCTCTCAGGATACTGACTAACGTCTTTTTGCCGTTGACAAGGCCGGCGATGGCAACCATTGCCATCTTCTCTTTCATGTGGTCGTGGAATAATTACTTCTGGCCGCTTCTGGTGATAAGTGAACCTGAGATGCGCACCGTCCAGCTGGGGCTGGCCATGTTCAAATCCGAAGGGGGCATTCAGTGGGGCGAGTTCATGGCTGCCACAGTCGTGGCGACTCTACCTATAATGATAGCTTACTTCATAGCTCAAAAACAGTTCGTTAAAGGCATAACGCTAACAGGTCTTAAAGGTTGATAGAGAAAAGGAGGTCAGGCATGAAAAAGTATATCGCTTCAGTTTTTCTCTTATTGCTCGTTTTCACCGGTATCGGTAAGGTGACTCTCACCTTCTGGCATTCCATGTCGGATTACCAGAAGCCGATAATAGACAGGCTGGTGAACGATTTCAACAGATCTCAGAACGAAATCACTGTGAAGGCCATCTTTCAGGGTTCGTACGACGATACGGTCACGAAGTTGAAGGCCGCCCTTTTGACGGGAAAGGGGCCAGATGTCTCAATGATAAATATCGAGCATTTACAGATTTTCACCAAAGACGGTTCGCTTCTCGATCTTACCGAGCTTCTGGCGAACGATCCGGCCATATCCCCGGAGGATTTCGTTGACAACTTCTGGACGACGATCATCAGAGATGGAAAGCCCTACGCTTTGCCTTTCAACATAAGTGCGCTCATGCTCTTCTACAACAAGGATCATTTCAGGGCGGCAGGGCTCGACCCCGACAAACCACCCAGGACATGGGAAGAGATGGAAGAGTACGCCAGAAAGCTCACGATAAAGAAAGCTTCCGATTCCAGACCGTCCCAGTATGGTCTCCTGTGGGGAGTTGACGCCATGTTTTACCAGTTCGAGCCTCTCGTTTGGCAGAACGGTGGCGAGATTTTCAACGAAGATATGACCGAATGCGTGATCAATTCGGCCGAAGGAATCGAGGCGCTCGAAAGATGGCAGAGTTGGTTCCTGGAAGGGCTCTCACCAATAGATCTTACCATCGACGAAGGGATCCAGTCTTTCACCATGGGCAAGATCTCGATGGGACCGATGACCAGTGGTGGGATCAGGTACGCCCTGGAAAACATCCCCTGGGATCTCGGAGTTGCACCTCTTCCCCAGAACAAGCAAAGGACTACAACGCTAGGAGGAGCCTCGCTATCTATAATGTCGGGTCTTTCCGAGGAGAAGGTTAAGGCGGCCTGGACCTTCCTAAAATGGATGGTTTCAGAAAAAAACACTCTCTTCTGGTACGAGGGGACTGGGTATATGCCGGTGAAAAAGTCTGCGATGGAGTCTCTAGAGATCCAGCTAATCTGGCAGCGTTTCCCGCAATTGAAGGCTCCCATCGAGTCTATAGAATTTGCCAGACCTAGACCCGTTCATACCAACATAATAGAGATAAGGAACATACTCTATGATTCGATCGAACAGGTCAGAAAAGGAGTTACAGAGCCGGAAAAGGCTTTCAACGAAGCCGTTGAGAAAGTCAACGGCCTTTTGAAGTGAGGTGGACTATGAAGAGAGTGATGGTACTAGCAGTATTTGCCGTGTTAGTCGTTTCGCTGTTTGGAGTGAACAGGATAGTGGAAATAACGGTAGAGGGTAATGTTAAGACGCTGGCCTCAACCGTGAGGAATCTCTCTGGTGTGAAAATCGGCGATGAATTCGACATAGAGAAGATCTACCGCGCCAAGCGGACTTTGCAGGATAGCGGTCTCTTCACGGATGTCTATATGCAGATCAAACCCGTTGAAAACGATTACAGGCTTGTGATAACGGTTGAAGAGACAAATACGATCTATCCGTACCTCGGTCAATATCTGACGATCGGGGTGGGAGAGAGAAATCTGCTCGGAACGGGAGTGAACATATACGGAGGTCTCCGATTCCTCAGGTTCACCGATAAGAAATTTCTAGGTTTTATTCCGCAACCGCAGCTTTTCTGGGGAGGTTTCACTATTGGAGCTGGATACGCGCAGGCGCTTGGAACGGGGATCGATTTCATAACCGAACTCACGCTTTTCAAGGAGGTTCCCTGGCAAACCGATCTTCTACTGACCCTGAACAGGTTCAAGCTGGGCGCTAGTTATCCTTTCGGCGATTATGTGGCCGGAGTTTCCTACACTTTCGAGAACGCTACTTTCGACGCTTCCCCGGCGAACGATTACTCCATCTCGATAATCAGCGGTGCCTTAGCCTTCGGCGATGTTGAGAATTACCGGCAGGAGAGGGCCAATCTGTACGGCCACACGGTCCTCAGCTACGGCTTCGGCAAGGGATACAGTTACCTGCAGCAGACGGCAGAGCTGAACTTCTGGTACAGGATAATTGGAAGGATATACATACTCAGCACTACCAGGGTCGGGGTCACCTATCTGGGGACTGCCCCGGTAACGAAGCAGTTCTACATCGGTGGCAGCACCGATCTCAAGGGCTGGAACGCTTATTCGTTCAATCCCGGCCACTTCGTCTTCGAAGCCGTGGAAGCCGGAGTCCCTCTAACGGAGAGTTTCGGCATAGCCCCCTCCGATGAACTGAGCGCCTACATTCCCAAGCTCTATCTTATGGGAGTGGCGGGGACGGATAAAACCCTCGGACTGTCGATCGGAATAGGTTTCGAGTGGAGAACACCTCTGGGCATCGCTTTCGAGCCTCAGATATTCTTCGGAGGTGACGGGTTCAAGTTCTACTTCGAGCTACGTTAGTCCAAATCAAACAAAACCGGGGACGGTAGTCCCCGGTTTCTTTATGACTGTGATTCATCATTCTCTCAGAACTATCTTCGCTCCGGATATCCTTGAAAGAACCCCGGAAAATTCTTCCAGAACTCCGGATGGATATGGTTCTTGATCGTTTCCCTCGATTCTGCGATACTGCTGGAGGGCGATTCTGGAGGCCCCTCTGCACAGTTCGGCCAGTTCCGCGAAATCTTCCCGCTTTATGTAGGGAGGGTAGAGCGTGATCCGTACTTCGTGTTCTCTGAAGGCTTTGACCAGATCGAGACTCTGTCTTATGGTCTCGATGGACACGCCGGAGAAGAGCGAGTAATCCAGCGACTTCAGATCCATAGCTACGAAATCTACACGCTCCATAAGACGGGCAAGAAGAGCCGGGTTCCAGCCGTTGGTGTCGAGTTTAACCAGTTTGCCCGGCACCCGCTCCCTCAGACGGCCTATGAAGGGTATCAGCTCTCCGGTCCTCAAAGTCGGCTCGCCCCCGGTTATAACGATGGCGTCTATCAGAGCTCCGCGCTTATCGAGATAATCTATCACGGTTTCTTCGCTTAATTCTTCGCTTACTCGCCTCTTGAGCGTTTCGTTCTGGCAGTAGGCACAGTCGAAATTACAGCTTGAGGTAAATACCGTCAGGGCTACTTTCTCTGGATAATCTACCAGACTCACTCTTTCCCAGCCTGCGAAGTTCATCTATGCTTTCTCTCCTTATCTGATAAACCTTTCTCCTTTTGAATTCCTCCTGTTTGCCGATATTCCAGTTCTGGACGGGGCGGTAATATCCGGTAATTCTTGAATAGACCTCCGTCGCGGCACCGCATTTTGGACAAGCGTATTGCTCGCCGCTCAGGTACCCGTGGGTCTGGCAAACAGAATAGGTGGGGGACAGTGTGAAGTAGGGTATTCTGTAATTGCCGGCTATTTTTCTCACGAGTTCCCTGGTTGTCTGCCAGTCAGATATCTTCTCGCCCAGAAAAGCGTGGAAGACCGTACCGCCCGTGTATTTTTGCTGGAGATTCTCCTGAAGGTCGAGTGCCGAGAAGATATCGCTCGTAAAATCCACCGGGAGGTGCGAGGAATTCGTGTAGTATGGGCTATCCTTTCCGGCGGTAATTATCTGGGGGAACTTCTTTTTATCGATCTTGGCCAGGCGATAAGAGGTGGATTCGGCCGGAGTCGCCTCGAGGTTGTACAGGTGCCCGGTAGTCTCCTGGAAGGTCATTATTTTATTTCTCATGAAGTCGAGCACTCTCAGAGAGAAGTTGTACCCCTCGTTTTCGGCTATACTCTTTCCAATCCAGCGTGCGTTGAGACAGGCCTCGTTCATTCCAACCAGCCCGATGGTCGAGAAATGATTGTCGAAATTCTTTAGATATCTGCGGGTATAAGGATAGAGGCCTTCACCGTTCAACTTTTCCACCACCGACCGCTTGACTTCCAGGCTCCTGCTGGCCAGCTCCATAACCCTGGCCAGCCTTTCCAGAAACTCCGTTTCGTTCTTGCTGAGATACGCGATCCTCGGAAGGTTTATAGTTACGACTCCGATCGAGCCGGTGAATTCGTCCGAGCCGAACAATCCCCCTCCTCTCCTCTTCAGTTCACGCTTATCCAGTTGCAGTCTGCAGCACATGCTTCTAACATCGTCTGGATCCAGGTCGGAGTTTATGAAATTTTGGAAATAAGGCGTTCCGTATTTACTCGTGATTTCGAAGAGAAGCTTCGCATTTTCATTTTCCCAATTGAAGTCTTTCGTTATATTGTAAGTAGGGATCGGATATTGGAATCCCCGTCCGTTGGCGTCGCCCTCGTCGAGTATCTCCAGGAAGGCCCGGTTTATCATGTCCATCTCTTCCTGACAGTCTCCGTAGGTGAAATCGAGTCTCTTCCCTCCCACTATGGCCGGTTCGTCTCTCATCTTTTTCGGCACCGTCCAGTCGAGCGTTACGTTGGTGAAGGGTGCCTGCGTTCCCCATCTGGAAGGCGTGTTGACGCCGAAGACGAAGGATTGTATATTCTGTTTCACTTCCTTCAGAGAGAGGTTGTCTATCTTCACGAAGGGAGCCAGATACGTGTCGAAAGACGAGAAGGCCTGGGCGCCGGCCCATTCGTTCTGCAAGATACCCAGGAAGTTCACCATCTGATTCACCAGAGTCGAAAGATGTCTCGCCGGTGAAGAGGATACCTTGCCGCGCACCCCTCCGAGCCCCTCCTCAATCAGCTGTCTCAAACTCCAACCCGCGCAGTAGCCAGATAGCATAGAAAGATCGTGAATGTGAATATCACCCTCGCGGTGGGCGTTGCCTATCTGGGGATCGTACATCTCCCTCAACCAGTAGTTGGCCGTCACCGTTCCGCTGTTGTGAAGGATTAGACCACCTATGGAATAGGTCACGGTTGAGTTCTCTCTGACACGCCAGTCCAGCATGTTGAGGTAGCTGTTGACTGTTTCCGAGAAGTCAAGCATCGAGGATTTGAGTTCTCTGAGCTTTTCGCGGTGAGTTCTGTAGAGAATGTAAGCCTTGGCGACCTCC
>NZ_DAOSEH010000029.1:0-25530 GCF_035363035.1 Mesotoga sp.
CCGAACCGACACCTCAATCCATGATTCTGGGAATCAGACCGGATCAACTGCCTGTTACTCCGACAACCAGGAATTTCGAGATTATAGTTGCCGAATAGTTCAGTGCAGGAATTGACAACTTGTGGGTAATCGATGTTAATCTTTTTTCATGGCTCTTCGATGGTTTTGCTTACTTGAGCGAACATAGGATTAGGAGAAGGTAATGAAACGCGGGCATCATTCAAAAAACCACGGCCAGGAATGGTCCGTAGCAGCTGCCCTTCTCAATGGTTGCAACACAATAGAGCAATTGAAAGATTACTTCTCTATAATGGGGAGAAGATTCGGCATATTCTTCGAGATCTTCCCTTATGGGAAAAAAGCGCACGAAGAAAAGGATCTAGATTCATTTTTAAATACCGCTATTCAGAAAATGAAAGAGTCCGGCTGGGTCATTCAGGACGGTGAAAGATATTTGCTGACGGGAAAAGGACGGCATCAAGCAAAGGAGATGCTGGCCGAACTGGAAAACAGCGGCAGACTTCTCGCCCGCGCAACACAGCCCAAAACCGTCGCAAAGATCACGGTGATAGCCCATTTCGTTCTTGCGGCTTTGAAACTGCCGGCCGCTCTTCTTTCAGGAAGCACCGGTCTCCTGAACGACTCCTTCGATACTCTTCTGGACGGAGTCTCAAGTATTTTTGTGTACTGGGGAGTTAAGAAGAAGCGCGAAAACCTGGTAAGCTTTATTCTTCTATTCTTCATGGGGATAACGGGAATCTTTTCGCTGTTTGAGGCATTATCGAGGCTTGTCTCGGGTGAAATACCATCTCCAGATCTCCTCACTTTTGCGGCAGTTGTTATCTCGGGTTTGATCTGCGCCTTTCTCTGGTTCTATCAGAAATACTCGGGTCTGAAAAACCGTTCTTTCCCGTTGATCACCCAATCAACAGATTCCAGAAACCATGTTCTCGTAGCTGTGAGCGTATCTATCGGGCTTATTGTATCGCTGATGAAAGTTCCATATGTCGATGCCCTTGTAGGAATTATGATTTCCCTTCTTATTCTCAAAGGTGCGACAGATCTGTTGATAGATCTCATAAAATCATCAAGGGGAGAGGCGATGGACTTTGAGAAATATGGTTTCTCTCTCTTCAACAAGTTCAGGGCGAAACAGCTCAAACGCTGGTTTCTTTTCATGATTGAACAGGGAAAGATCAAAACCCGCGAGCAGCTGATCTGCGAAGCAAAGGCATCTATGGTTTATCAGGATATCGAACCGTTGAGAACTCTGGGGCTTTCAGATTCCCAGTTCGACGAGCTAATTGTAAATACCGCGCTGGAGGCCCTGGACAGCGAAAAGCTTATCTCTGAAACGGCCGGACAGCTCTCCCTGACTGAAGAGGGTTTCAGCGAACTAAAATTCACCCGAAAGTGAAAAAAGAAGAACAAACATACCACCGCAGAAGACTGTTGTTTTATCGGCTTCTAAAGTCGCCGGTGCTATAATCGTTTTGAATTCAGACGTTTCATAGAATCGCTTTCCCGCCGTGTCGAACACTTCTCAAAGATAGAATGAAAACCAGCCAGATAAGACTCGAGCAGAGAATAAAAACTTTGATCTGTGATCGCCAGGAGAAAAACAAGAGCAAACAGAGGGGTGAGAAGGGTGAAGAAAGTCCTTATAACACTGCTAGTAGTTGCTTTCTCGGTGATGGTTTTCTCGCTAAAGGAGATGGTTGTTGTAGAGAAGGGAAGTTTCACGATGGGTGATACACGCAATGTGGGAGCCAGCGACGAGAAGCCGACGCACAAAGTCGTCATTGAATACGACTTTTACATCGGCAAATACGAGGTTACTTTCGAAGAGTATTTTCTTTTCCTTGAGGCTTCCGGTAAAGCGAACGATATCGAAATCGTTGAAGCGGAAGCGAAAACAATACCGGTTACGAACGTGAGCTGGTGGGACGCGATAGCCTATTGCAACTGGCTGAGCAAAGAGGAAGACCTTCCGGTCGCTTATAGAACATTCGGTGAACCGGACGAGGGTCAGCTGCTAGATTTTGAAGGTAATACAACGACAGACGTGTCGAAAGTCGTTGGGTACAGGTTGCCCACCGAAGCGGAGTGGGAGTTTGCAGCGCGCGGTGGAAATTTGAGTCGGGGGTACATATACTCTGGTAGCGACGATTTCGAGCAGGTAGCCTGGCATCCGTCGAATTCGGGAGGAGAGGCGCAGGAGATCGGAAAGAAAATCCCGAATGAACTGGGAATCTTCGACATGTCCGGAAATGTCTGGGAATGGTGCAGCGATTGGCATACGCTTTATACCGACTCTGTACGTATTAATCCTTACGTCGATACCGGTTTTCTGAAGCCTGTTCGCGGTGGCAGCTTCGGAGATGATGTGACATGCTCGCGCGTCTCTTATAGAGGTTATGTATATCCCGAAAGCGCAAATGACTTCTTTGGCTTTCGTGTTTGCAGGAAAGCGCCATGACGCGGGATCGAGGGATATCCTGTTATAGGGTAATTCGCGCAATTTGGCATCTATACGTTGGAGTTCACTATAGGTCGATATTCTGTGTGCGAATCGGAGGAAAGAATGAGAAAAGCATCGTTAGTACCGATGATCTGTTTATTGAGTCTTTTCGTTTTTACCGGTACCGAATTGGCTCAAGCCGTAATGAACAGCGGGCGTGAAGCGCTGGAATACCTTGTCGATTATCTGCCGGAGGACAACTTGATACACAATCCCTGGTTCCGTACGGGAAGCAGACCCAGCCTGGATGGCTGGGTCGAAGCAACTATCTCCGATGGTGGATGGACAGCCAGTCAAAAGCCAGGAAATCCTACACCGGATGATATTGTCGGTACGGCGGCGAGGATATCTACCGGTAGAGGGGATCGGCTCGCCGGGCATACAGTGAATCCGGGTGTCGATACCTATCTTTATCAGATAGTTGCGGCCGATCCAGCTAAAAGAACTCTGAAGTTCGATATGTACTGGGTTACGCACACGGTGAATCCTGTTGTGGTGACCGTATATGCCGGTCTTTTTCCTGAAGGGCTATGGGAAGAGATATGGAAGCCTTTCTACCAGGTGCACACGAAGATTATTATCCCGCCTTCGTTAATAGCCCAGGATTTGTGGCAATACTATTCAAGCATCACCGATCTCGCAACAGTGACTCTCGAAGAGGGTGGTTATTCATATTACAAAGTGGAGATAAAGGCAAATCTTCCCGACCTTCAGGGGGGGTTGAAGATAACCGGAGTGTACTTCGCCGTTGAATAGATGTTTTTCAAAGCGTCCGGCAAGAATTAACCATTCTGGAATCTGCGTACCTTTCAGTAGAGATTTCTCTTTGCGGTTTCCGATTTACCCTGCACAGATGTTGGAGATAAACAGAAGAACATATAGGATTGAATCAGCGAGATAGGTAGATCTTCTGGAAGCGGCACGATATGTCTGGAAACTTAGCCTAAAATCGTTTTTTACTGCGGAGACAGGGGAGTGACGACTGATGAAGTTCTCGGATCTGAAGGTTATTCTATCGAGCTTCGACTTATGGGAAAAGGTATCGGGTGCCTACAATCCCGATGGATCTGTCAAAGACTTCAAGATGCTGGACAAGACGATTAACAAGCTGCCGACCATGGAAAAGATGGTTATAAAGGCCATGACCGGAATTTACCACAACCGAAACACAGTCACATTAACGGAGCTCTACAACACACTTGATCGGACCAGCACGGATAAGCTGATATATTGGTGGTCGAAGAACTTCGAGACCGAAGGTGGTTAATAAATTAGAAAGGCGGTATTCCGATTGACCCGTACCCTTTTCTACCAGGCCTCCTGCGTATTTTCTCTCGAAAGTCTATCATTCAAAACAATAAGTCCCTTGAATATTGTTTCTGTATAGCTTTAATGGAGAGTCATATCTGAGCTTCTATTGTTCAATTTAGATTGTTCGCTACTTTATTGACAGTGATGATATCGAGAATTCTAACTGTCGACGGACCGTTTACAGTGCTTGCCCCTACGGACAAAGCCTTGGTAAAGCTAGCCGAAGGAACCATAGAATAGCTGCTGAAGTACATTACCGATCTCAAGAGTATTCTCCTTGGACCTACTCGAAAACTCTAGGAAAAGAGCTTTCTCATAATTTAGAATCTTATTAGTTGAGAGCCAGAGATACATTAATCGGGGGTGCCTATGAAAGGCAATTTCTTTCCAGATAGTAGATACGACGTTGCAATAATCGGTTCGGGACTCGGAAGCCTTGCGGCGGCTTCTTTACTGGCAAACAGGGGTCTCAAGGTACTGGTTGCCGAACGGCACTATCTTCCCGGCGGGTGCTGCTCGATCTTCAGAAGAAACGACTTCACTTTCGATTCGGCCGTAGGAATGGTTTTCGGATTCGGCAACCGCGGTTTCAACTCGCATAGATTCGTTTTCAACGAGATCGGAGAGGACATCGACGTGATAAGGCATGAGGCCCTTTACTCCGTGACCTTTGGAGAGAAGAGAATCATATTCTGGCCGGACCTCGACAGATTCATTAGCGAGCTCGGGAGGCATTTCCCCGGCTATGAAGACCAGCTCAGAAAGTTTTACGACTATCTCGCCGACTTCTATCACAACGTGATCGTGGCCGATCCCGTGATAGTGCCTCCGACTGAAATGAAGAGGAGCGACAGTCTCAAAGCCCTGCTCAAGCACCCGGTGCGGCAGGCCAGGATGATCAGATTACTCTTCAGGAGCACCGAAGAACTCATGAGTAAGTTCATCGACCCGAAAGCTGAAGAGCTTTATCAGTTCTTCGATGTTCTCACTTCCACCTACTGTTATACAACGGTTAAAGAGACACCCGGCGTTCTCGCGGTGACTATGTTCATAGACAATCACGAGGGCGGTGGTTTCTATCCCTCTGGTTCCTCCCAGATGATCCCGAACAAACTTGAGAAGTCAATTGAAAGAAACGGCGGTTATATGCTCTATGAGAACAGGGTTGACGAGATCCTCTTTGAAGACGGCAAAGCGGCCGGTATTAAGCTCGAGGATGGAAGCGAGATCGGGTCGAACTATGTTATCTACGGCGGGACGGTATGGAATCTTTACGGAGGGATAATCCCAAAAGAGCGCATCGGTCCTGAGAAACTGAAATGGGTCGAATCCCTCGAGCCGACCTTCCCTGCGATCGTCGTTTACGCCGCCGTCGATTATTCGGCCGTTCCGATCGGAACTAATCCCGTCGAAATGTTCGTCGAGGAGTTCGACGAGATAGCCGAGAGCGATGTCACAGTTTATATATCCTCGATCGACGACCCCTCGATCTGCCCGGAAGGGACTCATGTAATGTCCATGATCGCTCCGTCAAAGAAGAAGTGGCCTCCGCGGGGCACCGAACAGTACAAAGAGATGAAAAAAGCAGAGACCGAGAGAGTTCTGAAGCTGGTCGAGAAGAAATTCCCCAAATTCAGGGATTCTTTGAAACATCTGGAAACGGCCACGCCGCTTACAATCGAGAGGTACACGCTAAAGAACGAAGGCCGTGTCGGAGGCCCGAAGCAGTCCATCGGCCAGGAATTGCTGAAGAGACTTCACGCCAGGAGCGAATGGAAAAACCTGTTCATATGCGGGGATTCGACCGTGATGGGAATGGGAACGCCGGCGGTCACAGTCTCCGGTATCGGTGCCGCAAACTTGATTCTCAGAGATTTAAGAATGAAGGAGTACAGTTACAGAGAGCCCGAAGTCGAGAGGGTTCACTATCTTTCCGAAAAAAAGAGGAAGGCGGTGGATCTTGAAAAGACCGCGCTCGATCGCGATACGGTCCCTTTGATTAGCGGCTCCTGTCAGCTGTGCGAAATCCCCGGCTGCAAGATGAAGTGTCCCGACGGAAAGGATATTCGGGGTGTTTTGAGGCGTCTGGAGTCGGGAAACTTCCCGGGGGCGAAGCGACGGCTTCTAGAGACGAAGGTGAGCACCGATTGCGCCGACTGCCCGGGATACTGCGAGAAGAGCTGCAGAAGACTCTCCTTCGATGACAGGTCAGTCCCAATTAAAAGGCTTCTTAGCTGGCTGGAAAAGGAAGTGATAAGATGAAATACGACTGTATCGTAATCGGCGCGGGAATATCGGGTCTGAGTTGTGCGGCTTTCATAGCAAAGGCCGGCAAAAAAGTCATATTGATAGAGAGATCGGAAAAACCCGGAGGCTATTTCTCCTCTTTCGAATATAACGGATACCATTTCGACAGCGGAATAAAAGCAGTGGAAAACGCGGGACTTTTATTTCCAATGCTTGAAAACTTCGGCATCATGGATAAGCTAAATTTCGTAAAGAACAGAGTGTACGCTGGCTTCGAGGACAAAGTGTTTTCCATGGAGTCGGACGAAAGTCTTCTGGAGTACTTCGACTTCCTCGGTGAACGGTTTCCCGAAAGCAGATCCGGCATAGAGGATCTACTTAAGGAAATGGAAGAGCTGAACAGCTTTATGGGTTCGTTATCAGGAATGTCGGGACCGCTTTACGGAAAGACTACGTTTCTGACCAAGTTGAAATCAATTCCCTGGTTTCTCAAGAACGGTAAGAAGCTTCTGGGCTTCCTGAAGAAACTGAAATACAACAATATACCGTTCAGGGATTTCCTCAAAGTTAGAATCCCCGACGACGAGCTTGTCAGTATCATAGACGAGCCCTTCTTCGAGGGGACTCCCGCGTTCTTTGGGCTGGCCTACCCGACGGTTTTCAGGGATTACTTCTATCCCGAAGGCGGGATAGAGAGAATACCGCTCACCCTCGCTGACTTTATCAGGGAGAATGGGGGGACCGTCCTTACCGGTACGGAAGTGACCGGGATACTTCTCGAACGAGGCTTACCTTCGGGGGTAGTAACCGATACCGGTCAGGAGATCGAGTCTCCGATTATCGTGAATGCAGCCGATGCGAAGCGGCTATACAACAAGTTGCTCCCGGAGAATTCCGTAGATCAAGATTTCCTTCAGAGGCTCAACAGAGCGCAGGTTTCCGACTCTGTCTTCTCCGTATTTATGGGAGTTGACACAGCTCCAGAGAATCTTGATCAACATGTGGAACACATAATCTATGTTCCGGCTGCAGCCAAACCCTGTGACTATGAATCGCCGGAGTACTTCAAAACCACGGGAATGGAGATCAGCATTCCCTGCATGAGAGATCCTTCTCTCGCTCCAGCCGGCAAGACGGGGGTAATTCTGAATGTCAATACGACTCAGAAGGCCCTGAACGGCTGGGGAAGAAGTGTTTCCAGAGCGGAATATGAACGCCTTAAGGAACAGGCCGCCGACGATGTAATGGCCAACTTCTTCAGGCTTTATCCTTCACTTAGAGAGAAAATTGAGTTCAGGATTGTTGCCACTCCTTTCACCATGGAAGAGAAAACCCTCAACAGCGGCGGTTCGATTACGGGATGGAACTACCATCCATCCGAGACTTTTCCCTTGAGGGACTTCAGAAAGATGAAGAGATCGATCGATACGCCCGTAAAGAATCTCTTCCAGATAGGCCAGTGGAGCTTCGATCCGGCAGGAGTGCCGGTTTGCCTGATTACAGCCAAACTGGCTGCAGATAGAGTTCTAAATATCTCCCGGCCGTAAAGACTGTAAAGTCAGCTTCTTTAAGATGACACCGTAGGGCTCTTTGAGCCAGATCGGATAGATAGCGGAGGTATCGAGGTTGAAAAAAGCACTTATAAAAGCGCTCAAAAGCGCAAAGGTCGAGTTTGTAAGGTCTCTCTGGTGCGATAACGCCAACGTGATAAGGGCCAAGTCGATAGATATCGATTTGCTCGAGGACAATTTCGAGACGGTGGCCGGTATCTCTCGCGCGCAACAGGGGGTGCCTGTCATGTACGACGGCGTGGTGCCTGAAAGCGGGCTGATGCCTGTTGGGGAGATATGGCTCAACCCGGACTGGGATACTCTAAACGTACTCCCCTACACCCCGGGGCACGCTAGCGTTATTTCGGATCTCTTCGCCGGCCGATACGAATGGAGTTTATGCCCGAGGTTTTTTCTGAAAAGGGCAATAAAAGCTCTTGACGAGCTCGGTTTCACCATGAGGGCCGCCTTCGAGAATGAGTTCTATCTCTTCGACAGGTCTCTGAACCCGGTGGACAACACGCTATTTGCCAGCTCCTTTTCGATGGACCTCAACTCGAAGGTTGTGGGCGATATAGTCAGAAACCTCAAAGCCCAGTTCCTGAACGTCGAGAGGTACTACGCCGAATCGGGGCCGGGCCAGCAGGAAATCGTCATAGCTCACGCCCCTGCGCTCGAGGCCGCCGACAACCAGATCACTTTCAGGGAAACCGTGCGGACCACCGCGGTGAGAAACGGTCTGATGGCCTCCTTCATGCCCAAACCTTTCGAAGAGTTCGGAGGGAGCGGCTGCCACCTGCATTTCAGTCTTTTGAAAGACGGGAAAAACGTAATGAGAGACCACAACGGTGAGCTTTCGGAGGTTGCGCTCTATTTCATGGCCGGGCTTCTGGAACATCTCCCCTCTCTCATGGCTGTGACGACACCGACCACCAACTCTTACAGGAGAATAAAGCCCTCCTGCTGGGCCGGTGCTTACAGATGCTGGGGGCTTGACAACAGAGAAGCCGCTTTGAGGGTTCCGACAGATCCCTCCGGCAGCGTTGCCGGCCACGTCGAATTGAAGAGCGTGGATGCTTCCAGCAATCCGTACCTCGCCCTGGGAATGATGATCTTCGCCGGGATTGACGGATTGAAGAAAAAGGTCCTGCCGCCGGTCAACCTGCAGGGAGATCCGGCCTTGATGAACGGAGAGGAACTGCTGCAGGGCATGGTAGAACCTCTTCCGTCCTCCCCGGGAATCGCGCTGGATATGCTCGAAAACGACCGATACCTTCTGAAAGTCCTGGGCGAGGATCTGTCCCGGGCCTATTTGGCGGTTAAGAGAGCCGAATGGAAGGCTATGGGAGAGCTGACGATCGCTCAAGAGCGCCAGATTCTACTGGAGCGGTTCTGATGGGACTGGATCTATCGTCGCTTCCCGTTTTCGACGGTCATGCACACAACCTTCTCCTCCCCGCATGGCTCAAGGAGTATCCTATCGAAGGGATATTCACTCAGAGCACGGACAGGGAGTATCTTAACTCTTTTGCAGGCGAGACGCTCGCCTTCAAGAGAAGTCTCAAGGATATCGCCGCCGTTCTGGAATGCGATCCCTCGATCGAAGCGATCAGGAACAGGCGTGAAAAGATGGAACAGACCGAACTGGCCGGTCTGTATTTCGAAAGGGCGAATATCTCAGGCGTCGTTCTGGACGATGGCTTCTGGTTCCACCGAACTCGCCCTCTGGAGTGGCACTCAAGTTTCGCGAGCACATACAGGGCTTTGAGAATCGAAAGCCTTGCCGAAGCTTTACTCGAAGACTCAACCTCTTTCGATTCCTTTCTTTCCGATTTCAGAGATGCACTCCTCAATCCACCCGGAGGCGTCGTGGCTTACAAAAGCATAATCGCTTACAGATCTGGTCTGAGAATCGGAGTGCACGACAAAAGAGCGGCCAGAGACGGCTATCTAGTTGAAAAAGAGAGGAACACCGGAAGGTTGACCGATGGAAGGTTGCTGGGCTTTCTCTTCAACCTGACTCTCGAAGTCTGCAGGGGCAGGGGTCTCCCTTTGCAGATACACACCGGTTGGGGCGATTCCGACCTCGATCTGCGCGAATCGAATCCGCTTCATCTTAAACCTCTGCTCGACGAAGATAAGTACTCGCGGACCAGGCTGGTTCTGCTCCACTGTTACCCGTACACACGGGAAGCGGCGTATCTTGCCGCGATTTATCCGGAGGTCTATATCGATTTCGGCCTCTCCGTTCCCCTTCTAAGTGTCGCGGGTATGGAAGCAGTGATCGGAGAGATGCTGGAGATCGCGCCGGTCACGAAGATCTGTTATTCCTCCGACGCTAGATTCATGCCAGAAGGTTTCTATCTGGCCGCAACCTGGGCCAGAAGGGCCGTAGGGTTGTCTCTGGAGCGATCTATCCAGGGCGGAGAATTGACGTTGAACGAAGCGTTGAAAGCGGCTGCAAGGATATTGAAAGAAAACTCGGAGGGGCTTTACGGAGTGGCCCGATCCGTGAAAGGTGAATCATAAGAATAACGATACATACAGGGGGTAAGGAGATGCTTCTTCAGAGAGAGCAGAGAGTTGTTTTTCAGGGCGATAGCGTAACCGATACCGGGAGAGACAGAGACGATTTTTTCGATCTTGGAAGCGGCTATCCCGCGATCGTCTCCGGCATGATAGGTTCGCTTTTTCCGGAAATGAGGATCGAATTTCTGAACAGGGGCGTGGGAGGCGATAGGGTTAAAGATCTCAAAAACCGCTGGAAAGATGATTGTCTGGATCTTTCGCCGGACTGGGTCTCTATCCTGATAGGAATAAACGACTGCTGGCGCTTTTACGACAGTGACGACAGGACCGAACCGGCGCTCTTCGAGAGCAACTACAGATACTTGCTCCAGTCGGCAGCCTCTAAGGGTGCATCGTTGATCATTATGGAACCCTTTTATCTACCGGTTTACAGAGAGATGGAAATGTGGACGGAAGACCTGGGACCGAAGATACAGATAATACGCAGGCTGGCCAGAGAGTTCAAAGCCGTGTACGTTCCGCTGGATGGAATCTTCGCGGCGGCTGCCACAAAGAGAGAGCCTTCTTTCTGGGCCGAAGATGGAATCCACCCGACCCCGGAGGGCCATGCGTTGATCGCGAGACACTGGTTGAAAGCCGTGGGAGTTTCATAGAACCACGAGCAGTTTATATCGGGCGGTCTTCTAGATGGCCATTACCCTGTTTTTACCTCTTTTCTTGGATTCATACAGGGCCCTGTCGGCCCTGCGTAAAAGCCCGTCGTAGTCTTTCTCACCCATTTCAAGCGATGAGACGCCCATGCTGATACTCAGTTTCCCGATCGCTTCGAACTCTACGGAATCGATTTCCGCCCTCAACTTTTCGGCCATTTCAAGAGCTCCCGCTAGATCGGTGGAGGGAGCCACGATCAAGAACTCATCACCTCCCCAGCGGCCTAGAGAGTCGCTTTTACGGATTTTAGAGAGAATTTGAAAGCTGAGCGCCTTGAGAGCCGTATCGCCGGCGTGGTGGCCGTGGGTGTCGTTGATCTTCTTGAGATCATCTAAGTCGAACATTATCACCGAAAGCGGCTCGCGGTATCTCCTGGATCTTTCGGTTTCGCGTTCCAGGAGCTGATCCAGTGAGTACCTGTTGAGCACGCCCGTGAGCATATCGGTTGTGGCCAGTGTCCTGTACATCTCCTGGCTTTCCTTGAGCGCTTCTTCAATCCTTTTACGGTCGGTTATATCCGTCAGAAGCACTATATGTCCCCTCAGTCTTCCACGTTTGCTCATTATTGAAGTCTTTCTGGATTCAACGATCCTCTCTCCGATAACCATCTCGGACCGCGAGTCCGTCGATCCGATGAAACCCAGCAGAGCCGGCATACGGGAAAAGGCATCGTCTATGGGGAGTCCGAGAGCCTTCTCTCCGTCGATCTCGAGAAGCTTTACCGAGACGGGGTTCACGTCTATCAGGATGTCCGATTTGTCGATAACAACTATCCCGTCCTCCAGATTTCTGATCACGGTCTCTTTGGCGATGGGACGGAGATCGAACAGCCTGAACCTGAAAATGCTCAAGGCCGCGAACAGAGACGTCAGGAAAAAAGCGACCGGAGTCAGGTCGATATACCCCACCGGAAGGATTTTGAAGAGGTAGTTTAAGTTGACTAGTATCGGGAAGGCCATGCCCAGAAGTATAATACTCAGCTGCGTTCGGTAAGGTCTCTCCGAATAGAACCACTCCCTGAGGAGCAATACTATACTGCCCACCAGAAGAACGTAAGTATAAACGATATTGATCCAGAAAAGCGGACCGTGAACGAGTTTCTGAACGGGGAAGGGCCACTGTGTATCTATCTCGCTGACCGTGTAGAAAAGCCAGTGGAACTCGTTGGTCCACATGGTCAGATTGACGATCGCGGGTACAATGAAAAGCAGGACCACTCTTTTGAACGTGAACCATTCTCTCCTGTCCAGAATCGCCATTACAAACATGAAGACGAAAACCGGCAGCGAAACGATCGCCGGATAGGAGATACTGTTCAGCAGACGCATCTGCTGCAAATCATTGCTCAGAAGTTCCAGACCGTACATAGTGGACCACCAGGTGATGGCTAACATCAGGAAGCCAAGAGGCCCCGCTCCGGTCAACTCCCGTTTATAGAAGCTGTACATCCCCAGCAAACCGCAAGAAACTGTGGGAATGAACATCAACAAGGCAAATGGATTCATCTAAACAGATAGCCTTCCCTTCAGAGAGATCGTCAGAAGTATTATACATTTCCAAAATGAATTCCTGGAACCGGCGTTTGTCTCTTTCAGAAAATCGTGGTCACCAGGCGAAGAACTCCTCCCGGAAAAGTCCGGTCTAACACGAGAGGTCCGGAGAATTGTACAACTTTCCGACCCGCAACCACAACAAATACTGGAGGTTTGAAGTTATGAGAAGATCGGCAATAATTGTTTTTTCAGTCTTGACTGTGATTTCTACAATGTTATTTTCCGTCATATCGGAAGATATCGTTTCTATTCCGGCGATTATAGATGTGGTCAGTATTGAACAGCGTCTGAAGGTTGAGCTGGTAGAAAACGCTTCCACGGGATACACCTGGTCGTATGAAGTCTCCGATCCTTCCTTTCTGACGCTGGTTTCGAAGGAGACTGCGGAAAGCTCAGTAGACACCCCCGTAATAGCCGGGAGTCCCTCCACCGTCACCTGGCTCTTTTCTCCCAACAAGAGCGGCTCCTTTTCTCTGGTTTTCAGGTTGTTCAGAGCATGGGAAGGCGAAGAGGCGGCGATCGACGTGAGAGTGTACAACGTCGAAGTCCGCAACGGCAGCCTGAGCGAGTGCGTTCCGCAGTACGTGACCATCCTCGGTAGTTCGTCAGGTGAGGTCGAAATGTCGCAGCTGGCAAGGGTAATTCTTCAGGAGAACCTTTCAACCGGTTACTCCTGGCGGGCAGAAGTTTCCGATACAGCCGTACTCAGGTTGGTCGAGCGCTCCTTGCTGACAGAAAGCGATTCGCCTGGAGTGGCCCCCATTGTTGACTTGGGAGGGCAGCAGGAAGTTCTTGGCGCGCCGGTTAACGTCGCCTTCGACTTCCAAGCGCTCAAGGCGGGCATCTCTCTGGTGAGGTTCACTTACTCCAGGCCCTGGGAAGAAAGCGAACACGACAAAACGTTGCTCGTCGGAATCACGGTAGCCAGATAAATCCGAAGGGTCCGGTATCGTTACGAATTTCGCATCTTCGCCTTAGTAACATCATAGCCTTATATCCTGCACCGACCGACAAGTCGCGGTGCAGGATATATACTATAAATACCAGCTCGATTATCGAGAAAGGAGATCAATCACCGTGGGAGTTGAAGGTCTCGAAGTATGGTTTATAACAGGAAGCCAGGAGCTTTATGGAAAAGAAGTACTGAAAAAGGTGGAGAGCAACTCGAAGAAACTGGTCGAGTATTTGAACGACCAGGCCGGGTTGCCGGTAAAGATCGTATGGAAACCCGTCTTGAAAGAGTCGCAGCAGATCAGAACCCTCATGAACGAAGCCAACGGCAACGACAGATGTATAGGACTGATGGCCTGGATGCACACTTTTTCGCCTGGAAAGATGTGGATCGCCGGTCTTAAAGCCTTGAGAAAACCCTTTCTTCACTTTCACACCCAGTTCGACCAGAAGATCCCGTGGAAGAGCATCGACATGGATTACATGAACACCAACCAGTCGGCCCACGGCGGGAGGGAGTTCGGCTTTACTGCCACCAGGCTAGATATAAGGCGGAAGGTAATAGCGGGCCACTGGAAGAATCCCGAGATGATCGCAAGAGTTGAAAACTGGATCAGGGCGGCGCTCGGCTGGAATGAAATGCAAAACCTCAAGGTGGCGAGGCTGGGCGACAACATGAGAGACGTCGCCGTCACCGAAGGCAACAAAGTCGATGCCCAGATAGATCTCGGGTACGAAGTTCACGGCTACGCTATGGGCGATTTCATAAAGCTGGTAAAGAAAGTGAAAGAAAGCGAAATAGAAGCTCTCGTAAAACAGTACGGGCAGGAATATCCTCTCACCAGATCCTCCGTCTCCCAGGAGGAGTTCAAAAGTTCTTTGCACGAGGCGGCAAAGATCGAAATAGCACTCAGACGTTTTCTCGATATGGGTCCGTTCAAGGCCTTCACAACTACTTTTCAGGATCTGTACGGCCTTCGCCAGCTCCCCGGTCTGGCCGTTCAAAGGCTTATGAGAGACGGCTACGGGTTCGGGGGGGAAGGAGACTGGAAAACGGCCGCGCTGGTAAGAACGATGAAAGTCATGGCCGCTGGCAGAGACAGGGGAACATCGTTTGTGGAAGATTACATATACCATTTTGAACCGGGCAACATGAAGGAACTGGGTTCTCACATGCTCGAAGTGTGTGAATCGCTCGCTGACGGCCCGATTTCCCTCGAAGTTCATCCCCTTTCTATAGGAGACAAAGAGGCTCCGGCGAGATCGGTTTTCGATTCCAGAGAAGGGGAGGCTGTCCAGGTATGTATCGTAGAGTTCGGAGATAGATTCAGGATGATAGTCAACGAAGTGGAGGTCGTCAAAAGGCGGCAGGAGGAAGAGATGCCCGGACTTCCGGTAGCCAGAGTGCTGTGGATTCCCAAACCCGATCTCCCGACCGCGGCAACGGCCTGGATACTGGCAGGAGGAGCGCACCATTCCTGCCTGAGTTACACTGTCAATACCGAGCAACTGGAAGACCTTTGCGAAATGCTCGATATAGAGTTCGTGGTTATAGATAGAGACACGAAGATCCGTGACTTCAAAAGAGAGCTGAGAAACGGCGAGATCTACTACAAATTGCGAAAACTGTGATATCGCACTGAACGCAATGTATTCATAAGTACCGTAGAAGCTTTGCGAAAGGAAGTCGGAGTATGCTGGAAGCACTAAAGGAAAAGGTCTTCAGGGCCAATATGAAGCTGGTCGAGGCCGGTCTCGTGATTCTAACATGGGGCAACGCGAGCGGTATTGACCGCAGCAAGGGGTTAATGGTGATAAAGCCCAGCGGGGTGGATTACGACGAACTCTCGCCCGAAAAGATGGTGGTGGTCGATTTGAACGGCAACGTCCTGGAGGGAGGGCTGAGGCCTTCCTCCGATACGCCGACCCATATAGTCCTGTACAGGAACTTCGAGGGCATCGGCGGCATAGTACACACACATTCAACATGGGCCACGGCCTGGGCTCAATCGAGGTCGCCCATTCCTTCTCTGGGGACGACTCACGCCGATCACTTCCACAACGAAATACCCTGCACCAGATTGCTGAGAGAGGAAGAAACGGAAGAAAACTACGAGATGAACACTGGCAGGGTCATCGTTGAAACCTTCGCCAGTAAGGATTACTTTAGTACTCCCGGAGTCCTCGTGGCCGGGCATGCTCCCTTCACCTGGGGCAAAAACCTGGATGATGCCGTAAACAACAGCGTGGTTCTCGAAGAGGTGGCGAGGATGGCCTTTCTGACGAAGATGCTGAAAAGCGACGTTGAAACCCTGCCTGCGCACATAATCGATAAGCATTATTCGAGAAAGCACGGAAAGAACGCCTACTACGGTCAGAAAAAAGCGCCGGGTGACGCGCCTGACCGGTAACAGGTGAATCTGGAGCTGGTTTTCGCAAGAGATTACATCTGAAACAGTTAAACCTCAGGTGCGTGCGCGCCTTCTCTTCCTGTAAGCAAAGTGCAGAATTAAGAAGTAAACGACGCAAACAACGGTGAAGGCGAATATCACGATCATTATCAGTTGTACCTTCGTGCTGCTCAAGAACAGCTCTGTGTTGACGGCAATCTGATAAACTGCGTAGAGACTGGCTACCAGCATACAAGCGGCGAGTATGCCGATCTCCATTCTTCTTTTCTTGATGCGCTCTCTCGTTTCAGGTATTATCCTCATGCGGAACACCCCGGCGAATTCGGCGTTAACCTTCGATACAGTAGAGCTATTATACCAAAATGTACGGGTTTTTCACCCCTTTATTTCATCGCTCTCCACCTCGTTCTTAGCCGTCCTCCGTCGCCGGGAGCCGGGACAAGCGAATAGCTATTCTTAACTTCCAGTATTAGGCCTTTTGATTCAATTTATGTATATAAAACGACAGAAGCGGCCCGAAGGCCGCTTCTACAGCAAGATTTTTAACCCTTTTTCCCCAGCTCGGATGTGCAGTTCGGACATCTCGTCGCTTCGATTGGAATCGAAGTGTGACAGAATGGGCATGTCTTCGTCGTTGGAGCGGCCGGAGCCTCTTCTTTCTTCTGGCGTTCCCTCATCTTGTTTATCTGTCTGATGATCAGGAAAATCACGAATGCCAGAATCAGGAAGTTGATCACGGCGTTTATGAAGAGGCCGATGTTTATAGTTGCAGCACCGGCCGCCTTTGCTGCCGCGAGTGTTTCGTAACTCCCGCCGGAGAGGTTGATATAAAGGTTACTGAAATCGATGCCACCCGTGAAGAGACCGAGAATCGGCATTATGATATCATCGACGAGGGATCTAACTATTACCTGAAAGGCGCCCCCGATTATGATACCGACTGCCAGGTCGATGACATTGCCGCGACTTATGAACTTTTTAAACTCCTTCCACATGGCTCTCACCCCCTCTATTTTGGTGACACTGCGATTATATTCCCAAAAGACTTTAAAACAAAGAAAAAGAGAGACCTGAAAAGCGCTTTTAGAGATGTGTGAGAATCGCTGTATCATGTTTTTCTCGTTCTTGTCAGACCCTAGACCCCACATCCCGGATCCCGCTCGCCCCTCTGATCTCTCTCCTTCCGACGAATCACGTAGAAATCCAACAGAACTATTGCAATACAAAGTCAGGCATGATAGAATACTAACGAACGTTAAATATAAAGGTGTGTACAATGGCGGAGAAGGATTTAAAAGAGAGAATCAAGGAAGTGGCGGTTGAGCATTTCAACAGAAACGGTTATCACGGAACGACGATACGCAACATCGCCAACGATGTGGGATGCTCTCTACCGATGATCTATTATTACTACAAGAACAAAAAAGAGTTGTTCGATGAAATAATCAAAAAGGAGTTCTTCAGCATTATAAAGAAGCAGGCTTCTCACCTGAAAACCTCCGGCATCGTGGATTTCTACACCAAGTTCATCAACGACCTGAACGCCCTGAACAACTACGATAAGCAGGTTTACCGGCTAGGGATAAAAGTTTATCTCTCCTTCGACGGCGACGATGAATTGATGAACCTCATGGATGAATGGGAAAAGACCATACTGCCCAGGCATTACAAGATCCTGCAGCCTCATTTGAAGAACACCGAAAACGATACGGCGGTCGTGCGGACTCTGGTGCATCTCATGGAAACGCTGATCGAGAATATAGTCGTGAAAAACAGATACTTGCCAGAGGAGGAGATCCGGGAAGAGATCGCCATCGTTCTGCGCGGTGTGGACGGTTCAATTTCCGATCCGCAATCACACTGAACGTAAACCGGAACATAAAGATGCAGTTTTACTACATACGCTTTACTAACGAACGTTAAAACAACAAAGAGGAGAGGAGAAAAGTGGAAATCGAAAAGAGACTCGCAATACTGCAGAACACATACGCGGCATCCGTGGCCGAAGCCGTCAACACATACGACAGGTTAAAAGAGCTGGAGGCTGTAGTTAAGAGAAGAAAAGAAAGGCAGGCCCAGACTGCTCCATACATGAATCAGCAGCTGGGTATCGAGAGTGTGGAAGATGTCTTCTACAAGCTTTCGGAAATCTACGGCTGTGCGAACTGGAAAGTGGAGAAAACAGGTGACGACTACGTCGCCACAGCGACTTCATGTAAGCTCTGCGCGTTGTCCAAGAAGATGGGCGGGGCAAACCCCTGCAGTGGGTGGTGTCTCGACCCAATGATCGCCATGCTGTCGGCGGCCGTTAAAATCGACTCCAGACACATAACTGTTGAAAGTACTTTAATGAAAAGCGATAAATGTAAAATGTTAATTAATACAAAAATTGAATAGCAATTGAAGCTAGCGAATATATAAATTGACTTACGTAGAAGTGTCATATAAAAAACCGGTGTGATTACGCACAAAAAATTATTTGCTTTTTACAGGAAGGCCGACGTAGAATATAAACGTTTATTTTGGAAAGCAATCGAGGCGATGATCACTTGGAAAACCTAAAACTCAACAGGACGCTATTTGCTATCGGGATGTTCGTAGTGGTATTCGTTACGCAAGTGTTCTTAGGAAGAATCGGACACTATATCGCCAGTGTGATTTCGTACGGCAAAATCGATCCTTACGATGCTTTTGCGGGCATTTCCATTCACCACATCGTCCAGATGGTTCTTGCCTTGATTATAATCACCGTGCTCGGCAAGCTTCTAAAGATCGATTTCTATCTGAAGCCAGGCGACGTAGCCAGAGGAAAGAAATACCTGATAACTTTTACCTCCATCTTTGCCCTTATTGCAGTCGCGCTCCACGTTTTCATGTACATCAACAATCAGCTTCCCGTATATACCTTCCCTCTGGACAAAAGGAACGTTCTGGGGACTCTGGGTTTCCAGTTATTGATAAGCGGGACGTCTGAAGAGATAGTGTTTCGAGCGCTGCCGGTAACTATGCTGGTCTATGCGTTCGGCAAGAGCATCCCGGTCAAGGGTCATGTTACGCTGGAAGTCATTCTTGCATCGATCCTGTTCTCGTTGGCCCACACAAAATGGTCGCTGATGCCCTTCAAATTTGAGATGGATACCTTTCAGATAGTGTATTCCTTTATACTTGGAACGATACAGGGCGTTGTATATCAGAAGAGCAAGAGCATTGTGTATCCGATGCTGATGCATAATATAAGCAATTTCCTGATGGTAGGCATGGGGTATCTCTTCACGGCCTTGAAGGCCATCACAAGTTGACCTTGTCACGCTGCGAAATTTAAAGAGCGGACCTTACGGTCCGCTCTTTTATATGCAAGGGGGGATCACTTCCTTCTGAGTGTTATCGCGAATATGTGGACGTTCGGAATCTGGGGAAAGACTATGGTTTTGAGTGGTTTGTCGAGAGTTTCGGCGCACCGGTAGTAAAGCATGCATTTTATTCTTTCTATGTTTCCGGTGTTGTCGTACCTGGAGGGAAAAGTGAAGGCAATATCCTCGCCCTTCGAGGGCCCGCCGCACCAGTCGGAGAAGGAGACAGCAATGTTCTGTGTAGTTCCGTCTTCGTAAACCAGCATCGCCTGTCCCGTGTAATCGCCGTGGTTGGCCGCCCCCAGTATGCAGATCCGGCTGAAAACCTCCGGAACGAAGGTCACCGCCTGGCCGGTCAGGCGCATGTTGTCCCTTCCCTTCGTCGTAATTGCAAATTCTACGTCGGAGATCTCCAGCCTGCCGTCGATGAAGCTTTTTTCAAGTTCCTGCGCGGGATAAGAGGCCCCGAAGATGCCCTGCGGGTTGTCGAAGTTCGAGCTTTTCCTCTCATCGGCAGTGGCCAGGCCGTCGTTGTCGAAGAGCGGCCTCAGATCCAGGTGCACCCGATCGAGGTTCTCGATCGAATCTACGGCCACGGTCGGCACCTGGACTATCTTTCTCTCGGTAGATACGATCCTTCCCGGCAGCACGGTCATTCCCTCTTCGTATCCGGGGACGTCTCTGTAGTTCAAGACCAGCGTTTCATCGCCTGGTATGTACAGGGCGATCAGGTCGGGTAAAAACACCAGCTGATCCAGATCGAAGCTTCCCGATTCGACCTTTCCCCCCAGCGTGAGCGTCGATTCCTGAGCGGTGCCGGTGATAACACCGACTTTGAAGATAGATTTCTGGGCGATGGAAACGGTCTCTTCCGATCTCGACTCCCCCAGACGGAGGGTGAAAGAGACCGGACCGGTCTGAACGTTACCGATCCCGGTGAAGGCCGAATAAGGCACAGGAGGAAGCGCAACGCTCTCTCTCAGACTGAAGACACCGCTTACTTTTAGAGCGGCGTTTCCCGAGATCCCCGTACCCTGAAATGTATCGACTTCGGAAAGGCCGGTCCTCATCGCTTCGGCCTCTATCACCTTTGCGGGCGTAAGCAACTCGATCGCGCCTGAGAAGTACTTTTCATATTCTTCCGGCAACCTCGACACTCTTTCCAGCGAAAGCAGCATGGATATCGTCGATTCGGCTCCGGCGTTTCTGTTTATGTGGGAGAATTCCATACCGTCGTACCCCTCTCCGTTCGGTCCGATCATGGACTGGCCCAGTGGATTGAGACCGATGAACCAGCTCCCCAGAAGCGCGGTTATCGTCGCGATCTCCCGGTCATTGGTAATGGAGAAGAGCGTGTAGCCGGTCGAAATGGCCGCCTCGGCGGCGTAGGCGATCTGGGGGAAGAGCTGGACGAATCCGGTTAGAGAGTACACCGGACCGGCGCCGAGCAGAAGCGTGGCGCCTTCTTTGAAGGCATCTACCGTGAGCTCGAGCAGTTCATCGTCTTCCAGCGCCAGCGCGGTCATCGCGAGCGCTTCCAGCTGTCTGGAGCCCCAGCCGTGCCAGTGAGGAACGGTCTCTTGCGGAGCGTTCTCGTCCACCAGACCTCTGAAGATCGAGTCGTCATCGGTGATCAGTTTCGATATAAGCGAGCCGGAACAGCGTTTTATGAAGTTCAGCGCTTCGAGGTCGTTGGAGATTCTGTAAAGCTCGACGGCGCCAAGGAGCGCTACCGATGAGACATCTGTGTATCCCTGGATCAGACCGTCTCTTTCGTAGTTGAGCAAAACTCTGAAGGCCTTCTGGGAAGCCCTGGCCAGCTCTATGGAGTAGGAAGGGTCCCTCTGACCGAGTATCCACGCGCCCGTAGATAAAGCCCAGAACCCGCGCGCCGTCCACCAGTTGCCGCCTTTGCGCGAGGTGGGACCGTTACGGTTTATCTTCCCGTCGTCGAAGATGAAATTGAAGAAGTCGCCATCCGCATCCTGCATGGCCAGAAGGAAATCGAGGGCTTCACGGGCCCTGAGGTAGTGGGTCTCATCGGCCGAGTTCTCGAAGAGTCTCAGGTAGAGTATGGCGACTCTGGCCACGTCGTCCACGCAGGTTACTCCCTCTCCGGACGCTTGTGCGTGTCTGTAAGATCCATCGGGCTGCCTGTCGGCGTAGATCCAGTAGCCCATCTCCACGCTTCCCTCTATGTCGAACTCATCTCTCAGAAATTCGAGATGGCTCAGATCGAGCTCGACGTTTATTCCCGCGAGCGCAACGGGCATAACTATCATGAGCAAGGCCAGAATTCTTCTCATAAATTATTCCCCCTTTCAAGAGCGAGGGCGAGCAAAGCTCGCCCTTACACCGTTGTAGATGGCCGGAGGTTTCTATTCTCCAAATACCAGGGAATGTATCTCCGCCTTCTTCAGTTCGACGAACTCGATCGAGTCGGCAATCGAGTCGGCGTTATAGACCGAATAGACTTTCGAGAAGACGTAAACATCGCCGGCCACGAAATGGGCCACGTAATCTTCCCACTTGGAGGAGATGGCGCCCTTCGTGCTTTCGAAGGCGTCTATCTCACCGGGCATCCACTCGAAGAGTCCGTCGCGGAACTCCCGGCTCTCGTACACCCATGTCGGTCCGCCCATCCATTCCTGGTAGTTGGCGGTTATTGGAGGCACCCACATATTTATCTCGGCAATGCCCGTCTTGAGCGACGGCGAATAGTTGGCCCTCCAGCTCTCCTGAGAGGCGAAGATGTACGTTGCGCCCCACCAGAGAGGCCTCATTGAATCGACGGCGGGGAAGACTATGTACGGTTTATTGCCGGTGTACATGATAGCGTTTCTCTCCAACCAGTACTCGAGAGGGGTTATATTCAGTTGATCGGCCCAGAGAAGTCTTCTGAAGACCGGAAGTGTGTGCACCGTATCTTCGGCGATGTCGGTGAGCGGTCTGGTCGCCATAATCTGCAGTTTCATTAGATCGGTGTAGGTGCCGAACTCGAAGGTGTTGCGGGAGATAATGTCGCCGTTGTTGAAGATCGTGGTGATGATCTTCTGAGTCAATCCGAGGAAGGGCTTCCCATCGAGCGTGCTGACAACGGTTACACCCACAGGTCCGGCCGGTAAAACCTCGACCCCGATGACCTGGAAGTCCCCTGAGGTCTTCTCCTCGTGTCTGCCGTATTGACCGTCAACATAGAAGGTAGAGCCTACCCAGCCAGAAACCCTTGCGATACCTATTTCATCGACGATCGTTCCTTCGACGGCGCCGAAGCCGGTCACTCTCACTAGTCCTTTGGCGTTCACCGTGGCCCTTATATCGCCCACTTCGACCAGCCAGTTACCGTCCTCCTCTACTACACTTCCCACCGCCTCGTAAGCCGGGGCCTGGATATCGAAGTCGTCGCTCACGACTATCTCGGCCGGTCCCGTTATGAGGAAGGAGAAAGTGTCTCCCGATGAAAGCCTCCCCGTAAGATCGGTGTCGTCGATCTGGTAAGGAATCTCCTTTCCGTCCTGAATCACTCTCAGCGAATCCCAGTTGGCATCGAAATCGACTCCGATCATGTCGAGGAGAGCGCTGAGACCTAGAGAAACAGGTATCGCCTCGCCCGTGAAAGAGTTGACGGAGACGGGAATCTTCACAGTCCCGGCCGCCAGAAACACTGAAACAACTATGAAGAAAAGAACGAAGAGCTTTTTCATGTAAACACCTCCCTGTGATCGTATGAAAACGCTTACATATCACAGTGATTATAGAATTATTCTGGTACGTTGATCTAAGACGAATAATGACAGTCATCGAACATAGTCGGAGAAAAATCGTATTCATGAGCATTTATTTCATTTTTGCACATTGTTTTACGTATTTTGTGTATATACAAGATTAAATTAGCACTTAAACTTATGATAATTAGAGATATGATGATATTAATTGGTTTAATGACGTTTTATATATTTTGAGATCCTATTATATCTTATAATTGAACATGAATATCATCGCTTTCAGAGGGTATAGTACTTTTAGAGATGTAAGCGTTTACATAAAAGGAGTGTTTTCTCATGGCGGCCAAGCTTTCAGATGTGGCAAAACTTGCGGGAGTCTCCACGGCCACTGTCTCCAGAGTCTTGAACGGTAGCGGGTATGTCTCGAAAAAAGCCAGAGAGAAGGTTTTTAGCGCGGTTGACGAACTCGAATACAGGCCTTCCAGGGTCGCGAGCTACCTGGCCAGCAAAAAACTGGATTTCGATATAGGCGTTCTTGCAGGAAAAAAGGTCTCTAAAATTCTCCGGGACAGTTCCGACCAGTTTTACACCATAGTATTCAAAGGGATTCAGGAGTTCTGTGAAGCCAACAATATGAATTACAGTCTCTTCACGGTTGAGGAGTTCCCGGGGGATCTTGACGGGTACCTTCTTGTGGGAGGAGAGATAAACGAGGAGAACGTTAAAAAGAGCAAGGCTACTGGAAAACCGGTCGTGCTGGTCGATCAATATCTGGCCGGGGTGAAAGTCGATTGCATAGTCTCCGATGGCTACGACGGGGCCGTTTACGGTATAAAGAAGCTCCTCTCGGGCGGATTGAAAAGGATAGTGAACATCCACGGTCCGCTCTCGCACTTCGGCTTCAAGGATCGTTACGACGGATACGTCGCGGCCATGGAATCGGCCGGTTATCTGCCCAGATCCTTCGAGTACGACGAGGACAACGACAACATGGGAGCGATCATAGATCTGATGCTTTCGAGATACGGACTCCCCGACGCCGTCTTCGGCTGTAACGACACGGCCGCGATAAGGGCGATGGAGGAGTTGAAGGCGCGTAATATAGGGATACCGGAAGATGTATCTGTCATGGGTTTCGACGACATAGTGAACGCGGCCGTGTCATCGCCGGCCCTTACGACCTTCAAGATATTCAAGCGAGAAATGGGCGTGGCGGCAGCGAGGAGGCTTCTGAATCTCTTGATGAACAGCGAGCCACACCCGATGAAGATATCGCTATTCACCGAGTTCGTAAGACGTGAGAGTACAACCGTGTAAAGGAGGTAATTACAGTGAAGAAGAGCATTTTCTTGATGTTGATTGTCTGCCTTTCGATCGCCGCGATCGGTGTCGAGCTGGTATTCTGGACAGCACCCAACCCTCTTCAGGAGAGATTCTGGAAGGAAACCGTCGCCGAGTGGAACGCCAGCAACCCCGATATCCAGATCAAATGGTCGACCATACCCGCTGCCGGGAGCTCCGAGGAGGCCATTTTGACGGCAATAGCCTCGGGAAGAATACCGGACATTTCCACCAATATCTTCTCGGGATTTGCGGCCCAGCTGATAGAGGCCGACATACTCGTGCCGCTGGACTCTTTCCCCGATTTCTGGGAACTGGTGGATACGAGAAAGATGAGATCTATCGTTGAGAAGTGGAAGTTCGGAAAGAATTACTATGTCTTTCCGATCTACTCCAACCCCATAATGATGTGGTGGAGAATGGACATACTCAGGGAACTGGGGTACGACAAACCGCCCAGAACCTATTCGGAGATATACGAAATCAGCTCGAAGTATTCCATTCCGAACGAGAGGTTTGGCAGCCTCGTCGTGATGGGAAGGAACTGGTACGACCGCTGGTTCGACTTCATCACTTACTATTACGCGGCCAGCGGCGGAGAGCCGTACCTCGATGTCGAGAAGGCCAGAGCGCTCTTCAACAACGAGGCAGGCAAGGAAGTAGTCGGCTTCATAGATAAAATGTTCCGCAGCAACTGGACGGCCGTCGATCTCGGTTCCAACCCCTTCTACACTGGAGTCGTGCTCGGCGGCATCTTCGGGCCCTGGGAGATCAACCAGGCCAGAAGCCTCTTCCCCGATGTCTTCGACGATATCGTAATAACACCGCCGCCCGTTCCAGATACTTATCCGACAGATGAACCGATCTACACCTTCGCCGATACCAAGGGTCTGGTGATGTTCGCCACTACCAAGCACAAAGAGGCCGCCTGGAAGTTCATCAAGTGGGTCTATTCAGATATAGAGAAGGATCGCAGATGGATGGAGACCACCAATCTCCCGCCAGCCAGAGAGGACCTGCTGACCAACCCGATCTTCAAAGAGTATATGGACGGCAATCCCTATTTCGCGGCCTACGCGAGCCACGTGGCCTATGCGGTGCCGCCCGCATTGACCACCAAGACCGTCGAGGTTCAGGACATAATGACGACGTTCCTGATAGAGACGATAATGTACGGAAAGTCCGATCCATTGAGCGCTCTGAGCGATTCGTCCAGCAGGGTGAGGAAGGAGCTGTTCTAATTCTATCATTAGCGGGGGATGGGCAATGAAGAAGAGACTGAAAACGGTCGAGGCGATAAAGGGCTGGTCGCTCTCGGGGATGTATCTGG
>NZ_DAOSEH010000030.1:0-25389 GCF_035363035.1 Mesotoga sp.
ACTTTGTTTGCGAAGTATTCGCTCATCTATCTCCCTCCTTTCAGGGTAGAATTCTCGAATCGCCGACGTTCAGTCTGGCAGAGTTTTTGGACATTTTCGCATCGGTGTATCTGACAACGGGCAATTCGGCGAGAGTGGAGATTATTCTGCATTGAAGGGGATGTTTTTCGTAATTCAGCTTCGTCCACTCCAAATTGCCATTGCCAGTCCAGATTTTACTGAAATAGGCCTCTTGCGGGTATAGTGTGGCATGGCTCAGACTCGCCCCGGCTTTGCCGAGATTGGGTATGTAACGCCAGGCGAAGAAATTGATATTCGGGTTCTTGTTTACCTCTTCCACGGTTTCATCATCGAACTCGCCGGTCTTCATGAAATCGAGCTTCAAAAAGGTGTAGCTTTCGTAACTGGCGGCCGTGAACCAGTAATCATCGAGGTGTCGCTCGCAGGAGATATCTGCGAAGACTTTGGGCATTCCGTCCTCTTCCCGTCCACCGATGATCGGACAGGTCTTGTTCTCCCAGATTACAAAGACATATTGACCTTCCAATCCTTCGGAATTTCCCACATATCTCACAGGCGAAGCGACCTGTATCAATCTGTACTCGCCACCCGCCATCCAGTCCACATCGCGGCAATTCGAAAACTGAACGTTGACCACCGGTTCCAGAAGCTCGAAATCATGCGGGATGATTTCCAGCAAGGCTTCTTGATCCGTTTCAAATTGAATACTGATACCCGTCATGTCTCTATACACGGTTCTCACCGGGTAGAAGGGATCTCCCCCGAAGTGAACCGGCATTTTGTAGATGTGATCATCCTTCAGTTTGAACTTTCCTCTCCTGGACATCGGTACCTCCTTTTAGACTGCAAGCAAAACCGAGAACCTGCACCGAAATCGCAAGGCCTGTCGATTGCAGGTCGCGACGGGTTGGCGTTTCCTTCTATTTTTATGTAAAGAGTGTACAGAATAGCCTCAAGTTGCGAGCGTTTGTTTGTCTTACACATTACACGTGAATATGAAAGCATATTCGTCCGGGAAAACAATCTCCTCTCGAGAGTGTTTAGAGTCGACTATATTTGCTTTGAGACGATAGAGGTCGATAGTTTTACTATCTCATATTACAATATTTCTCGTAGTTTCAAGCAATCGAAGAACTCTCTGGAATTCACGATATCCGAAACGCCTTGAAATAATAGTCCCGAACGGTGCTACAATTTCAAAAGGTGGAGGTCTTATGCGTCGAAAATGTATGGAAGTTAGAATCGAGGGCTTGACCGGTTATAGCGAGGGGCTCTCTCTACAAAAAAGAGCCCTGGAAAGAGTTGAATCATCTGAAGTCGATGGTGTGCTCATCGTGCTGGAACACAGACCGGTTTTTACGACCGGCAGGTCCGGAGGCATGGAAAACCTTCTCATCGATGGCGATGAACTCACGCGACTGGGCATAGAATTACACCGTGCCGACAGGGGAGGGAACATCACGTATCACGGGCCCGGGCAGCTTGTGGCTTATCCGGTATTCAACCTGGAAAAGTGGAGAAAGGATCTTCCCTGGTACGTTTCCTCTCTCGAAGAGGTCGTGATCCAGGTTCTGTCAGATTACGGAATCGAGGCGGTGAGGAAACCAAAATACAGGGGAGTATGGGTGGGCGAGAGAAAGATCGCGGCCGTCGGGATCGCCGTAAAAAGGTGGATAACCACGCATGGGCTGTCCTTCAACATAGAAGTGGACAAAAGTCACTTCGAGCTCATCAATCCCTGCGGTTTGAAAGGGTTGGCCATCTCTTCGCTAAACAATTTTGTATCTCCTGTGAATTTCTCCGAAGTGGTGGATAAAATGGAGGAGAAGTTCTCCCTGGTCTTCGATACGAAGTTCATAAAGGTCCCCAGAGGATGGCTGGATGGTGATATATATGCGTGAGAGAAAACCCGATTGGCTTAAGGACATGATCGCCCTTGACAGAAACGACTTGAGAGAAGTGAAGCTTATGCTTCGTGGGTTGAATCTGCATTCGGTATGCGAAGGGGCCAGATGTCCGAACATCGGGGAGTGCTTCGCCTCGAAAACGGCGACCTTCATGATACTGGGCGATACGTGTACCAGAAACTGCCGTTTCTGCGCGGTGAGGAAGGGGATTCCCTCTTCTCCGGACAGATTCGAGCCGGAAAATATAGCGAAAGCCTCTAATTTGATGGGTTTGAAGCACATCGTCGTGACGTCGGTCACCAGGGACGATCTGCCGGACGGCGGTGCGAACCAGTTCAAAGAAGTGATTCGAACTCTCAGAAGGGAATGTCCGGGTACCACGGTGGAGGTTCTCATACCCGATCTACGCGGAGACTGGAAAGCGCTTGCAGAAATAGTGGGAGAACACCCGGACTTGTTGAACCACAACCTCGAAACCGTTCCGTCCCTCTACGATTCCGTCCGCCCTCAGGCCGATTATGGGCGTTCGATAAAGCTTTTGAAGAGGGCGAAAGAGATGGACTCCGCGCTTATCACCAAGTCCGGAATTATGGTCGGTCTCGGAGAGAAGGATGAGGAGGTGCTCGGGGTAATGGACGATCTTCTGGAGGCCGGCTGCAGCGTGCTTACGATTGGACAGTATTTACGTCCATCTCTCGAACATCTGCCGGTTGTGGAGTACGTGAGGCCTGAAAAGTTCGAATTTTACAGGAAAAGAGCCCTCGAAAAGGGCTTCTCCTTTGTGTCGTCCGGACCGCTTGTGAGGAGTTCGTATCACGCGGCCGAACTATTCACGGAATCAAAAACGCGTAAGTAACGGAATATAGCGTATCAGTGTGTGAAACGGGAGGTGGTGGGTCATGAAGATAGGCATCGTCGTTTACTCGCAGACGGGGCATACGCTATCGGTGGCGTCAAAATTAGCCGAGAAGCTCGCATCTCTGGGACATGAAACTTCTTTGAAGAGGCTGGAGAGTGAAGATTTCAAAATCGATGAGTTCGAGACCTTTATCTTCTGCTCGCCCGTTCACGGTGGCGAGCCTGCCCAACAGATGAAGGACTATATCAATCGGATTCCCTCTCTGGAAGGTAAAAAAGCGGCCTGTCTGGTAACCGGCGTCTTTCCGGCGAACATGGGCAGAAACAAGACCCTGGAAAGCATGAAGAGGCTTTGCGAATCGAAAGGCGCCACAGTTTGCGGTGTCGCGAGTGTTGGTTGGTGGAGCCTCAAGCGAAGCGTTCAGATAAGAGAGGCCGTAGAAAGCATCGCCTCCTGCTTCTAAAGCGCAGCATCCCGCAAAGCCGGTTGTCTCTACCCGATCTTGATTGATATAGCGGGCAAAAGTCGCTCGCCCCTACACGAGTTTATTATGGTTTTACCTCGATATACGATTCATAGTGTCTTCGTAGGGGCGCGCGACGTACACCCGTTCATATTCAAATAGAGCCTTTATTTCACCTCGTCCAGAGGTATATTCATGGCCGCCGCTACACCCTTTCCGTAGTCCGGATCGGCCTTCAGACAATTTCCTATATGCCTGATCTTTATCTCTCTGGGACAGTCGCCCATGGCGCGGGCCGTGTTGCAGAAGAGCGCCTCTTTCTGCTCGGGGTTCATAAGCCTGAAGAGTTTCCCTGGCTGTGTGTAGTAATCGTCATCGTCTTCTCTGAAGTTCCAGTTGTCGGCCGGGCCGTAGAGAGGCAGCGGCGGTTCCTTCAGCTGGGGCTGATCCTGCCATTCTCCGTAGCCGTTGGGTTCGTAGGAGAGTTTGCTGCCGGCGTTACCGTCGACCCTCATCTGACCGTCGCGGTGGTAGCTGTTGGCCGGGAATTTCGGCGCGTTGACGGGTATCAGGTGATGGTTGACGCCGAGTCTGTAACGTTGCGCATCACCGTAGGAGAAGAGCCTTCCGTGTAACATCTTGTCGGGCGAAAAGCCTATGCCCGGTACTATGTGCGCCGGGTTGAAGGCCGCCTGTTCGACTTCGGCGAAGTAATTCTCCGGATTACGGTTGAGTTTGAAATAACCCACCTCTATCAGCGGGAAATCCTTCTTGTACCAGACCTTGGTCAGATCGAAGGGGTTATAGGGCATCTTTTCGGCCTCTTCCATCGTCATGACCTGTATGAACATCGTCCACTGCGGAAACTCTCCCCTTTCGATACTCTCGTAAAGGTCTCTCTGATGACTATCGCGATCTTTGCCGATGATCGCTTCGGCTTCGGCGTCGGTCAGGTTCTTTATCCCCTGCTCCGTCACAAGGTGAAACTTGACCCATACGCGTTCGTTATTGGCGTTGATCATGCTGAAAGTGTGGCTTCCGAAACCGTGCATATGGCGGTATGAATAGGGGATTCCCCTGTCGCTCATAGTTATCGTGACCTGGTGGAGCGCCTCGGGCAACAACGTCCAGAAGTCCCAGTTGTTCTTGGCACTCCTCAGGTTGGTTCTGGGGTCGCGTTTAACGACATGGTTCAGATCCGGGAACTTCAAAGGATCGCGCAAGAAGAAGACAGGCGTGTTGTTTCCCACCAGATCCCAGTTGCCCTCCTCTGTGTAGAACTTCATCGCGAATCCCCTTATATCGCGCTCGGCATCGGCCGCTCCGCGTTCTCCGGCCACCGTCGAGAAGCGGACGAACATCTCGGTCTGCTTTCCGATCTCCGAAAAGATCTTCGCCTTGGTGTACATAGTGATGTCATGAGTTACCGTGAAGACTCCGTAGGCTCCCGATCCCTTGGCGTGCATCCTTCTCTCGGGGATCACTTCCCTGTCGAAATGGGCCAGCTTCTCCAGGAACCAGACATCCTGCAACAGCATGGGACCCCTCGGCCCGGCCGTCATCGAGTTTTGATTGTCGACCACCGGCGCCCCGACTTCGTTTGTCAGTTTCATCTTTTCTTCCATAAACCACTACCTCCCTCTGATCTCTTTGCCTTTAAGGCATGATGGACAGGTGCCCGTGAAGTTTACGTTCCTGTCTTTGATGTTGAAACCTTTCAGATCCGGTGTATCAGAACCGTCTATGTTTATTTTAAAGTTGTATATCCTTCCACAGAGTTCGCACTTGAAGTGACCGTGGTCTTGTGTGACGATATCGTACCTCGTATCGGAGTCTTCTATTGTCAATTGCTTCACCAGGCGGGCCTGGACGAAAACGTTCAGGCTGTTGTAAACTGTGGATTTAGAGAGGGTCGGAATCTCGCTGTGCAGGCTCTCATAGATCTCATCGGCCGTCGGGTGGTTTCGATTCTCCAGAAGATATCCTAGTATCTTCAACCTCTGATAGGATGGCCTCAGCTCTCTCTCTTTAAGGTAACTTATCAACTCCTCTATGGATCGCTTCATGTCGCCTCCCTTCAGGGACTGGACAAAACTCGAATTGTGTTTAAAATAAGAACCATTCTTATTTTATAATTATTATAACATATCTAATAGAGTTTTCACATCCTCCATATAAAGAGCGGCTTAAAAAACTACACCGTCAAGACTGTGCGCATAAAATGAATCGTCCTTCAAAAACTTGACTTGCAACGTCCCAAATATATATAATCATCCTATTTGAGAGTAATGCTGATTTACTGAACCAGATGAACTAAAAGATTTTCCGGTCAAAAAACGTTGCACCAAAAGGGGTGGGTTGTATGGCAGAAAAAAAGAGTTTCAACTGGATCTCGCTACTGGTAGGGATAGTTTTGATCGTGGGTAGTATTTTCGCGTTTATGAACCCGGTCGCCACTTTCCTGACTCTGGCTATCATGCTCGGCATCGTCGCCGTTGTCCGTGGTCTCATGCTGATAATAGCCTTTTTCAGGGTGAACGACAGAACGACCGTCAAAGTGTGGTTTTTTCTCATAGTCGGTATCTTGCTCACGATCCTCGGCGTAATCTTTCTTTTCAGACCGGCCTTCGCCGCGGTTGTTTTCGCAATAATGGTCGCCGTCTGGTTCATAGTTGATGCGATCAACAACCTGATTAACATCGATCGCATAAAACCTGCCGGAAAGGGCATCTATTTTCTCAGTATCGTCCTCAACCTCTTACTGCTGGTCGGTGGTATCATAATAGCCCTGCACCCCTGGATAGTGGGAATCTCCATACCTATAATAATCGGCATGGCACTTATGGCATCGGGTATTCAGCATCTGGTGATGGCTTTCTTCGGGCCGCGCGATCTGGTCTAAAACAGAAATCAACGCGGTTCGCCGTTTTCCTTAAAAAATTCGGGTGCGAAACTTAGCACCCGGGTTTATTTCATGGATAGTTGTTATTATCGTTCAGAGAAGTTCCTTCAAAACATCACCGATCTTCAGGGCTTCATCAACCTTAATAACTGGAGTCCCTTTCTCCTCGGACAGTTGCTTGAAGTAAGAATTGACCTCATCGGGAGTCACCAAAAGCACAAGATCTACGTACGGCATTATCGCGTCGATCGATCTGTTGAAATTACGTTCGGCAATATCGATTCCCCCCTCTATATGCAGACCCACAATCGACAATCCCGAAGCTCTGGCCTTTTCTATGAGTTTCTCTATTCTCTCCAGCTCTCTTTCTATATCGATTTCAATCGCTCCGCATACAGTGCATAAGTCGCCCTCGGTCATTGCGCCCGTGGCGATGACCAGCGTCTTCGGTCCGTTGCTTTGTTCGAGCCTTTCGCCCAGAGTTTCTGCGGTCATATCCAGCACGTTTACGCATTCGATGCCATACCTCATACAAACGAGTTCGAGAACGATAGAACCAGAACCATCACCCATAACGGTTGCCACCATAGGAGTTTTCACTATCGTTGTAGAATCGGCTACTCCGGCCAGAACTACGCCGGAAATCATAAGCACGGCCAGCAAAAATCCAGAAATCTTTCTCTTCATGCCTTTCCCTCCAAAGTAAAAATTGGCGACGCTCAACCTGAAAACATGACTGTACGACCCGGTTGATTTCATAATTGCGCGAGTCGTATCTAGACATATTTTATCAGATATTATACCGCATAATACTCTGGAGTTCACTCCAGATGGATATCGAAATAAATTTCCGGTGGAAGGTTAAAGCGATAGCTAGTTTTTCGATGCATCCTGTTTGAAGTCGAAGCCATTCTCTATCAAACCGATGCAGACCTCTACGATCCTGGAATCGAAGGCGGTGCCCGATTTACCGCGAATCTCTTCCAGCGCCGTCTCCATCCTGTGGGCCGGCCTGTACGGCCTGTGAGAGGTCATCGCTTCAACTACGTCCGCAACGGCGATAATTCTGGCCTCGACGCATATTTCATTTCCCTTGAGCTTACCGGGATAGCCGGAGCCGTCGAGTCTTTCGTGGTGCTGGTGAATTATTTCCGCGACTGGCCAGGGAAGGCGTGTGTTTCTGAGGATATTGTATCCTACGATGCTGTGCTGCTGAATCAGGCTGAACTCTTTGTCGTTCAACTTGCCGGGTTTAGAGAGGATTTCGGCGGGTATGGCTATCTTTCCTATATCGTGGAGCAGTCCGGCGACTTTAACGGCCTCAATCCTGGTGTCGTCCAGGCCGATTTTCTCTGCTATCTTCGAGGATAACCGGCTCACATTGCGATGATGGTATTCGATATAAGGATCTCTCGCCGTCAGAATATCGGAAACCACGGTTATTATTGAGTAAAAGGCCTCTCTGATTCTTTCGGCGGCCTCATGCCTTTCCGTCACATCACGGGCTATGCCTTCGAGGGCGATCAGCTTCTCGTTGTCGTCGAAAATGCGGACATTCTGCTGCTCGATCCAGACGACCTTTCCATCCTTTCTCACCCATCTCATAGTCAATGTTTCTCTCTGTTCGGAGTGAGTGATGTAATAGTTCGTAATATTCAGAAGCCTGTCTCTATCTTCGGAATGGACTATTCTCGTTATCAGATCGGGATCCTTGTAGAAGTTGTCTGGAGTGTAGCCCGTGATGCGGACAGATGCCGGACTGACATAGCTGAACCCTTCTTCTGGATAGAGTTCGTATCTGTAAATCAGATCGTTGGCCTTCTCTGCCAGCAGCCTGAACTTCTTCTCGCTCTCGATCAAAGCCTTTTCGGCTTTCTCTTTGGCTATTTTGATCTCCTTTTTCTCCAGTGCCTCGACGACCGCGTACGGTAGCCTGGCCATGTGCTCCTTTATCACATAATCGATCGCTCCGGCCTTCATGCATTCGGCGGCGGTGTCTTCGTTCATGGAGCCTGTCAGGATTATCACCGGGAGCTCCGGAGCGTTTTTGAGAACCAGCTCTATAACCCTCATCCCGTCGAAGCCCGGCATAAGATAGTCGGAGATTACGAGGTCGGGCGAGAACTCCTTCAGCTTTTCCATGAAATCGTGTTCCGTATCCACCACAGCGGCCTCGATTTCCGGAAAGACTCTGGAGATCTCCCATCTGGCAAGATCGACGTCAGTCGGCAGATCTTCCGCGAAAAGGATTTTTATCTTACCTTTTTTACTCATCTTCGGACTCACCTCGATGGAAGCCTGTTAAGTACCAGCCAGTAATCGTTCATCTGTCTCAGTGACTGAATGAAATTCTCAAAGTTGACGGGCTTCACGATATAACTGTTCGCCCCCAGTTTGTACGATTCTTCGATATCTACTTCCTGGGTGGAAGAGGTGAGAATGACGACCGGTATAATACTGGTCCTGGGGTCTTTCTTTATCTCTCTAAGAACCTCTATTCCGCTTACTTTAGGAAGTTTCAAATCCAGTAAAATCACCTTTGGAGAGCAAATGACGCTACGATCACTGTATTTGCCGCGGGCAAATATAAAATCCAGAGCCTCCTCGCCATCTTCGGCGACCACGATATTGTTTGCCAGTTTGCTCTTTTTGAGAGCTCTCAGTGTGAGTTCGATATCCTCGGGATTGTCTTCCACCAGAAGTATCTCGACTACGCTATCGATCATCTCTTTCACCTCTAGGGGATGGAAAAGTAGAAGGTCGCTCCTTGATTCTCTTCGCCTTCGGCCCTTACGGAACCTCCATGCCTGTGAATTATCCTCTGAACTATCGAAAGGCCAACGCCCGTCCCTTCGAACTCTTTGGAGCTGTGAAGCCTCTGGAAGATTTCGAAGACCTTGTTCGCATATTTCTGGTTGAATCCGACGCCGTTGTCCTTCACGTAGTACGTGTTGGTTCCGTTCTCTGAATAACCACCGACCTCTATGGTTATAACCTCCCTGGTAGCCGAGAACTTCAAGGCGTTTGAAAGCAGGTTTATCCACACCTGTTTCATCATGACGCTGTCTCCATAGACCTCCGGAAGGTTCTGCACCGTGAATTTGACTTTCTCGCGAAGTTCGACAGTCACCACTTCATTAAAAAGCGAATTTACCATGGCGATCATGTCTATCTTCGACTTCACCAGTTCGGTCCTGTTCACTCTGGACAGAGCCAGTAGATCTAGAATCAACTGGTCCATCTTCTTTATGTTGCGCTTTATTACCCCGAAGAGCCTCAACCCTTCGCTGTCTAGCACGTTTACATAATCTTCCTCGATTATTCTCGAATACCCGTCCACGGCCCGCAAAGGGGCCCGCAGGTCGTGGGAAACCGAATAGGCGAAGGCCTCGAGTTCCTTGTTGACGGCCTCGAGCTGTGTGGTCCTTTCGGCAACTCTTGCCTCGAGCTCGACGTTCAATCGCTCTACTTTTTCCTGGTAAGTGCGCATGTCGGTGATATCGTGGACGACCTGCAACTTCGATATGCTTCCGTCGTCGTTGAAAACCGGTATGTCGATCAGGTCGTAAATGCGGCCGCTTCTTTCGGACCTGCGTTCCCAGCGGATCGGTTGGCCGGAATGAATTTGATCGTTTTTGCACCATGGGCATGGAGCGTCGAATTCTTGAAAGAATTCATAGCACTTCTTACCCTCTATTGGGCCGTATTTTTCTATGAGAACAGGATTCACGTACTCGATGTCGTAGTTCTCGCTAACCATATAGATGCCTTCAGGTATATAGTCCAGTATCTGACGGAGTTTTTTTCTTTCGATCTCGAATTTTCTCTCGGCGTTCTTCTGTTCGGTGATATCCCTGGCGAAGACCGATACCCCTTCGCCTAACGGATAGATGTTTATCTCTAGTATCGAGGTCTTTCCTCTGCCTCTGTATTCGAAGAGCGAAGATTCCGGTTTTCCATTCTGGAGTACTCTTCGGTAGGAGGCCATGGCTTTTTCGGTGGTTTCATCTTCGGGGAAGATATCCGCCACTTGCTTTCCTATAACATCTATGGACTTGAGTCCGGTCATAACCTCGCAGGCGCTGTTCCAGTATATGTATCTCAGCTCTTTATCGAGAGCATAAAGCATGTCCGTCACGCTTCCGGTAACCTTCGCAAGGAGTTCCTTGGTCTCGAGCTGCTGTCTTTCCAGGGCCTTTTTTTGAGTAATATCGAAGGCGTATATTCTGGCTATACTGGCTCCGGGAATAGGGTTCAGAGATATAAAGAAGATCTTTTCTCCTATGGTCTTTTCATAATTGAAGGAAGAAGGTTCTTCCGACTTCCAAAAACCCGGCGGAAGCTCCTCCGGCAGAAATATACCCGGATTTTTCAATCCACTCGAATTCAAAAATGATGTAGCCGCAGCGTTCTGGTAGGTTATTTTTCCGTCGATATCGATGTCGAGAATAGGGTTCAGGTTCCTTTCGACCTCCGTAGAAGGGCGGAAGTCACGCTCCGTCCGGTCAAGACTTGATCTTTCGTGACTCATAAGAAACCCCCTGATTGTCAGATGGGATTGATTTCTGCAACTGACAAAAACATTATAACATGGTACATATTTCCGAAATCACGCTCGAAATACACTTCCAGGTTTTCAAACTTTCGCATTTATGAAAAAAGACGTCCTGCACAGTTTCCGTCTGCTGAGTTTGTTATCTCCAAGTATCTCCCTCATATCCTCGACTGAAAAGTTACATCGACATCTGGTAGATGTTCCTCAGATCCTCGGTTTTCAGGTTTCCTGGAGTTACGCTTACAAGCCCTCCCATCGTTCTCATGGCGTCTTCAGCCAGGATTGAAAGCATGGAGCTCTCCACTCCCAGTTCGCCGAGGGAAATATCGAGACCGACATTCTTCTGAAGCCTGCGGAGCAAGACTATGGCCATCTTCGAAAGCTCTTCCACGCCTATGACGCTTTCGGGCGCTCCCATAACCCTTGCAACTTCTGCCAGTCTCTCCGCGATATGCGGACGGATGTATTCGAGCAGCGAGGGGCCTGTAGCACAGAGTCCGGCGCCATGTGTCGCGTTGTAGTGGCCGCTAACGGGGTGTTCCAGCGAGTGGTTGGCCACACAACCCGAAAGCGTCTCGCATATGCCGGCCGCCGTGCTCGCCCACGCGAGGGCTACTCTTGCGTCCAGGTCGTTCGGGTTTTCATATGCTAGAGGCAGATAATAGTTTATAAGCGACATCGATTCCAGAGCCAGAAGATCGGAGGCCGGTTGATGATTCAAATTGATATAAGATTCTATTGAATGGTAGAAGGCATCCATACCCGTCGCTGCCGTTTGTTCGGAAGGAAGCGACAGCATCAGTTCAGGATCGACTATCGAAACGGCCGGAAAGATCTCGTCGAAACCCACGCCGATCTTCTCGTTGGTCTCCGGGTTGGTGACCACCGCGAAGGGGTCGGCCTCGGTCCCCGTTCCGTGGGTCGTGGGGATCGCTATTACGGGCAAGGCCGCTTTCGGCTTTCTGCCGCCGCCGGCGCCGGTGTAATCCCAGCACTTTCCTCCGTCCTTCGCCACGAGGGCAATAAACTTGGAGGAGTCGATCGGGCTGCCACCGCCCAATCCTATGATGAAATCGCATCTCTCCTTGACGGCTATTGAAGCACCTCTGTCGATACTGGTAGAGAGAGGGTTGGGTACTATCTCGTCGAACACTACCGAGGAGATCCCTTCCTCTTTCAACAGCCCGATCACTTTATCCAGCAGACCGGTCTTCTTCGTACTGTGCCTTCCCGTAACTATAAGCGCTTTCTTGCCCAGTCTCCTGGAATGCTGTCCTACCTTGCCGATAGTTCCGCAGCCGAAGATTACTCTTGTGGGAAGAAAATAATCGAAAGTTTCTATGCTCTTCATACCTTTTGACCTCCAGACTAATCGAAATACTGCATAAATGATACCACGGGCCGGGCCGCTATCGCCTGGAAAGTCGTCTCTTTGTGACCTTTTGTGTGTAGGGCGTGTGTCAGTTCACGACTTCTATTATCCCTGTGTAGTGGCCCATCCAGCAGCTGAATTTATACTGGCCGGGAAGCTGCGGGGTGAATTCTACAACGCTGGTGTTGCCCCTGGTGAGTTCTACACGTTGGGGAAAGAGGTTTCGTGAGATGATAGCGTTGGTGCAACCGCTGGTGCCAATATCTTCGATCTCCCACCTGACGGGAACGCCGGCTTTCACCTGGTAATAATCAGGCGTATAACCTCTCGCGCTGGCTACAGTTCTTATAACCTGTATATCCGGTCCGCTCTGGACAATATCCAGAGTCTCTTCCACAACTTCCTGAATTCCAACCGTCTCTTCGACATCTACGACCTCTCCCGTTTCCATTGGCCCGGCTTCATTCATAACTATCTCTTCTTTTTCACCGGCCGTTGCCAGAACGGTCGGCGAATCATCGGGAGTAAATGAAACCTGCTCGCCGGTTCCGATGGTAAGATCGTTCAGGCTTGGCAGTCCCAGAACGTTTAGCTGGCTGTTCACGTTGTAGATGACGAAAAATATTATCAGAACCGCCGCTATTTTCGTGAAGACTTCCGATAAGCTCTTCATGGCGAAGAACTTGATTGATGAAGCCCCTATGGCGATGAGCGGGAAGAAGGTTCCAAGCGCGAAAAAAAACATTATCATCGAGCTATGGAAAGGAGAGCCCGAGAGTAGCGCCAGAGCCTGGGCCGTTATCGTGAAGCCGCAGGGAAGGAAAAAGGTTGTAGCGCCCAGTATGAAAGGCATCATTCGTCCACGTCTGGATTTATCTACTGCCAGCGCTTTACGTAAAAAGGAAGGGATCGATAGACTCACCGTGTGGATTCCCAGCATTTGTAGTGCAATTAAAAACATCACTATCGAGACCGCTATCACGAGGATCGAAGAAAAGGTCAGCGAGATTTTCAGACTCTGTCCAAGCCAGCCCAGCAAGAATCCGAAAAGGCTGTAAAAGACCAGACGTCCGGCATGAAAGATCAGATGGGGTTGTAGCTTTTGAAGAAAAGAATCCTCAGAACTGTAAAGCGAATACCACTGTTTGGAAACGGAAAGAACCAGACCTCCCACGAGAGCCGCGCAGCTCGATATCCCTGCTACCAGTCCGAAAAGGAAGAAGCCTACCAGCGACGAGCTTGAATCGACGTTTATCAAGCCGCCTATGGCGAGTTTCTCCACGGCGAAAAAGACTATAATGGCCAGAGAAGCGGCAACGAGTACCTTGACGGCTTTTCCGATAGGCTTTTCCGGCTTCGTCTCAGCGACACTGTAGTCCGTTCCGCTCAAGATCTCGTTGATACTTTCGACCGAGATAACCTCTCCCAGGAATTCAATCTCGACCGAGGAATCTTTCAGGGAGGCTCTGGCCCTTTTTATGCCTTCAACTTCTTCCAGTTTACTTTCGACAAAGAGCTGGCAGTTCTGGCAATGCATGCCGCGTACGAAAAACGTTTTTGATGAAGAGGATTTCGAGCTCAACTGAGTCACCTCGCAGATGAAGAGTGAATAAAACCAACAATAATTGTCTGATTGTAGCATATAGCAGACAGTTTTTGTCTACTCAAAAGTGTGACAGATACGTTTTGCTATGGTTCAGAAAATCGATGGACCTCACGAAGAAAGGCCGAGGAATGTCGGCTGGCAGCTTTTCTTATATCGATTGACGTCGAGTCGGCTTGATAGGGAAAGGTGGCTGACCAGTCAGATAGCGTTGTGCGTAATCACTCCGGGGAATATGGATTCCAGAATTCGAACTTTCCCGGGTGGTTCGGAAATTCCCCACGGGATGTTCTTCCAGGGGCCGACGCGCAGCTTTCCGAGTCTCCACAGTCTCATTGGCGAAAGTCTTCCGGTGAGAAGAGTGGCGAGATCTGAGATCTCTATCTCGAAATCCTCCACCGCTTCACTTATCTCTGCCTTCCCGTTTCCGATCGCGATTTTCACGTTATTTTCCGGCAACAATCGATCCTTTATCTTCAAAACGACACTCTCTGAGGGAGAAGTATCTATCAGTCTCGAAACGACCGGAAGCGGATCGAGGACTCTTACCATACGCGATGAGGCGTCCATAATTTTTAGCTCTCTCCCGGCCTGCCATCTCGAATGGAAGAGGAGTTCCACCGGAAAATCGGGCGGCATCTTCCGCATTTCAAAAGTTGCGATCTGATCTCTGTGATTCAGCAGAAACCTCTTCAGCGCGTAGAGGCCGGCGAGATCGATGAAGGCGAAGCTCTCGATCACCATCTTCCTTTCTTTTTTGCCGTATATCATCATTCCGTGGGACAGCCCTCTGTCATCAATGGCCACGGCGCTAAAGAGCGCCTTCCTGTGAAATATCTCCTGACTGCATGCGTCGATCTCGATAGCTTCGGTATAGCGAGAGGTCTCCCAGAGAGTTTTACGGGTTTGCGAAATTAGTTCTCTCATCTCGTCTTTCTCAAAAAGTTTCCCGGAAACGAGCTTGAGGTTGTCCTCTTCCATATCACCGGACAGGAGGGAATAGTCGAAGGTGTACTCGAGGCTCTCGAAACCCAGCCCGAACCCGAGCTTCACGTAGAAATCATGCTTGAAGGGGTCGAGCATGATGAAGTGAACACCTCTATCTTTGGCTTCCTCGATATCTCTCAGCAGGATTTTCCTGGTTATCCCACCGTTGCGATACTCGGGAAGGGTGGCGACGGCCTCGACATACCTGCATTCGAAGATTCTGTTCCGGATCTTCGCGAGATATTTGTAGCTTATGTACGCTGCGACGAGTCTCTCCCGGTCGAATGCGCCCCAAACGTAGTCCCAGAGAGAAGGGTCGGAAAAGAAATACTCGCTCTCTTCCGGTTCGAAATACTCGAACGACATCGAGAAGATCTCGATTATTCGCTCCTTGTATGCACTGTCGATCCTTCTTATTTCCATTCAACGCCCCCTTTCAAACCGTACCAATAATGATACCAGATCAGGCCGTCGGGCGGTTCCCGCCTGATGATCTCCTGGTTGACAAAAACAGACAGTACAGCATAAAGACAGACTGGACCGAATCAGCGTCTCGCACTCTTCCTGCGGGAGAGTTTGATAGAATTGCTCTGTGCAAACTCGCCGATCCACCGGAGGCGTGTATTAGCCGTCGAGTAACGGACGGTCTTTTCCATCTATCTATGAAATGGAGGCGCTTATGGATAAGAAGATCAAAGAGGCCCTTTTGGTTCGAAACGAGAGGATCATCGAGGCCGTGATCGAGAAATCAGTGCGTGTTTGCCCCGGTTCGGTCGCACTGATAGGTATCTACGGCTCATTTGCCACGGACGATATTCACGAAAAGTCCGATCTTGATCTGTTCATAGTGATAAACGATCCCGACGGCTACAAGATCAGTTCATGCTTCATTCTGGGAGATGTCGCGCACGACGTCTATTGCACGACATGGGAGCAACTCGAAGAAATGGCCCGATACTCGAATCCGTACATCTCCAGGTTGATGGATCTCAAGATCGTTTACTGTCCAGATGACAAGTACCGTCAAAGATTCATGGAGCTCCGCGACGCTGCCTGTAAACGTCTATCATCCTCTTTGAGCGAGTCCGATCTGCAGAACATAAAAGTCCACTTCGGGGAGGCTCAAAGATCGTACGCGGACGTTATGATGAGCGAAGAAACTGAAAGAGCCAGGTATGCATCTGCCAGATTGATCTACTATTCCGAAATGATCGTATTTCTCATGAACAAATCGTATGTGAGGCTCGGGGTAAAACGGAGGCCCGAAGAGATCGAAAGGATGCAGAGATTACCGTCCGGTTTTCTGGTTAGCTACCATCTACTGGTTGAAGCCGACTCGCTGCGATCTATCAAGAGGCACGCAACATCGCTGATTCGATGTATTAAGGATGAAATTGAAGAGATCAAAAGCAAGGTGCAGAGTAAGAAAAAACTCGACCGGCAGGCTCTGGAGGGGTCTTACGAGGAAATACACTCCGACTGGAAGAACAAGATGGGGCTGGCCGCGAAAATCGGCGGCAAATATCTTTCGCTTATGACGGCAGCCAGCTGCCAGTTTTTCTACGATCAAATGAGCGAAGAATACGAAGGCGTTTCCGTGGATCTGATGAAGCACTTTGACATCAACGATCTCTCAGCATCGGCGAAGGCATTTGACGAAGCGATGGAAAAGTACAAATTGCTTTACGAGAAAAACGGCGTCGATGTGAAACGGTATGCGACTATCGAGGAATTCGAGGACGACTACCGGAATCATTAGGTAAAATCCTATCAAGGCGAGGATATATAGCGGGGTCTCTCTTCCTCTCTCTTTCTCTCTCTCTTCTCTCTCTCCCTCTCTCTCTTCTCTCCTCTTCCCGCGCTTACGCCAACAGCCATTATTGGAAAGTGAACTGGTCGTCGGAAGCGGGATGACTGTTGCAATCTCTCCGGTAGTGTAGTAATATTCTATTTACTCCTATTGATTGCAGGAATACTCTCCTGCAGTTTTTTTATGCCTTTTTTCAGTTGATCCACTCTCGCAACTTCAACCCGGTAAATCAACCCTGAAGGAGGTGTTGTGTTTGTCCGGTCTGGCCATCGCCATGACTTCTTTCAACAGGAGCCGGGCGTATCTTTTGAACCATCTGGTCAACAACCTCGGCAGTTTCATCTTCGGCTACATCTACGTGAGTATATGGAAGGCAGCGCTGGGAGATTCTCCGGAAACGCAGGCGATGGTGACCTATATCATGGTGAATCAATCGATTCTCTGGGTCACGATGTTTCTCTCGCGCGGAGCCTACATTCCGCAGAAGATAAGGGAAGGGACGATCGTTTTCGATCTTTTGAGACCTTACGGATTGCTTTTCTGCAGCTTCTTCGAGGTCGCCGGTCACGGTCTATACAGTTTGATCTTCAGGGCGATCCCGATATTCCTTCTGGGCTATCTTCTGCTCGGCGTATCGCCTCCGGAGATAGGAAGGTTGCTTCCCTTCTTGCTGACTCTGTTCAACGGTTTTTTGATATCGTTCCTCTTCAACTATTTCGTCGGATTGTGGTCGATCAAATTTCTCAGCCCAACGGCTGCGCAGGGACTTCTGTACATGACCATGAACCTGCTGGGAGGCGCCTTCCTTCCGGCCGAATACTATCCGGGATTTCTCCGTTTCCTGATGCCGCTCCTGCCGTTCGCCTGCGCCAACTACTATCCTTCGAGCGTTTATCTGGGCACGGTGAGCCTGATCAGGGCCCTGGCTTTGCAGTGTTTCTGGATAGTCGTGCTTTTTCTTCTGGCGCTGTACATGACGGAAAAACTCACGAGATCGATCCAGGTCCAGGGGGGCTGAGATGAGGAGCGTTATCGCACTTTTCATGGCCAGTCTCAAGGCGCAGTACGAGTACAGGTTGAACTTCTGGCTGGATACGCTGATCAACGGAGCCAACCTTTTCAGCGACTTTCTGCTGATGGCCTTCTTGATGTTGAGTTTCAAGGAGATCGGCGGCTGGAGTCTTGGAGAGATCGCGATCATATATTCGATCGTCGAAATGGGATGGGGGATCTTCAGGTTTTTCGGCGAGGGACTTCACAGGTTCGAAGAGCTCATGGTGACCGGAAGGTTCGACCTTCTCCTCATCAGACCCATGAACACGGTGAAGCAACTGCTGCTCGAGAGGATAGATTTCAGGCGGTTGGGAGTCGTGGTAGAGGCCCTGGCCGTTGCCGTTTTCGGTTTTACGGCCAGTCGCATCGATTTTGGAGATATGTGGCTCGCTTATATCTCTCTGGTCTTCTTTTCGACCGCCATGACTTTCGAGATAAACATAATACTGGCCGCAATAGCCTTCTGGACTGTCAGGAACTCCGACATAATCGTTCTGGCGTTCTATTCGACGAGAACGGCGGCGATGTACCCGGCACACATCTACGGGCCGGTCCTGAAAAATGTCCTGACCTTCATCGTGCCACTGGCGAGTGTGGCCTACTTTCCTGTGGGCTATCTCACAGGAAGGATAACGAGTATCATCGCCCTTATCTCGCCGGTTTTAGGGGTGACCGCCCTGCTGCCGGTAACGGTCTTGATATGGAAGCTCGGTCTCAAACACTACGCAAGCACGGGAACCTGATAACCGAAAGGAGTCTTATGCAAATAGTCAATGTCGAGAATCTTCAAAAGAATTACACAGTTTACCAGAGAAAGGGTTTGTTTAGAGAGAAGCGCATAATAAGGGCGCTGCAGAACATCTCCTTCACCGTGAACCGCGGGGAGTTTCTTGGCTACATAGGCCCCAACGGCGCCGGCAAATCTACGACCATCAAAATACTGACGGGAATCATGACCCCCGACGGCGGCTCGGCCATCGTCGACGGGATGGTTCCTTACCGCGAGAGGAAGCTTTATGTCAGAAACATAGGGGTCGTCTTCGGCCAGAAGACGCAGCTCTGGTGGGACCTCCCTGTAAGAGACACCTACTCGCTCCTAAAGGCGATCTACGGAGTTCCCGAGTCGCGGTTCAAAGAACAGATCGGTTATCTTTCGGGCCACCTCGAGCTGGGTGAGATAATGGACAGGCCGGTCAGACAGCTGAGTCTGGGCCAGAGGATGAGGGCCGAACTGGCGGCCGCTCTCGTTCACGACCCCGAACTTCTGTTCCTGGATGAGCCGACGATCGGACTGGACATCGTTTCAAAGCACAGAGTCCTCCAGTTCCTCAGGGAGCTTCATTCGAGGGGCAAGACCATCTTCCTGACGACGCACGATCTGAAGGACATAGAGGCGCTCTGCCAGGAAATTCTGATCATCAACCACGGCAGCCTGGTCTATAAGGGAACTCTTGAAGGACTGAAAGGCATGGTGAAGCTTCCCAGGGTTCTGAAAATACAGTTGAGGGAAGGCGCCTTTTCTCTGGACGGTAGATGCACCGGCTTCATCGAGAGATACGCGGCCAGGTACGACTCGAAGACGGGAACTATTGACGTTGAACTGTCGGACACAGCCAGGCCGGCGAACGTGGCGCGCGAGTTCATGCAGGTGATGGAGATAGAAGATTTCAGAATAACCGATCCCTCGATAGAAGATGTGGTCAGGGTAATTTACAGAAAGTGATCGAGCGTTTTTGCCGGGAATAGGAAGAACTTGCGCGAGGTTCGGTCAAACGGCCGCCGACCTGGATGAAAGCAGGCCTATCAGATCGTCGTAGAGTATCTTGGTGCTGCCCCTTCCCATCATAACGCTCTTGTCTATCTTCTTGATCGAGTGTATGACGGTAGGGTGTTGCTTTCCGGTATCGCGTGCTATCTCCACGACCTGCTTGCCGAAATGCTGTTTGAGTATGTACATCACGAGCTGCCTGGCGAGAACTATCTCTTTGCTCCGGTTATTTCCCTTTATATCCTCTCTGGATATCTTCATTACGTGTTCGATCGCGTCGTAGATCTGGTCGATCGGCTTCTGGCTTGAAGGAACGGCCGACGAACTGGCGAAGGATTGCAAGATCATGCTGGCCAGCGATATATCGATCCTGGTGTTGTAAACGCTGCTGTGAACTATGAGCTTGATTATGGCCCCCCTGAGTCTTCTGAGGTTCCCGTCGATGTTGTTTGCCAGTATCATCGCCACGTCATCTGGGAGGTTCACCGACTCGCGCTGAGCCAGCTTTTTCGCGATGTGGAACCTCGTTTCTGCCTCCGGCTGCTGTATGGTCATCAACATGCCCATCTGAAACCTGGATATTAGCCTGCTGTGAAAGTTGTCCAGCTCCTCGGGATTTCTGTCGGAACATATTATGAGTTGTTTGCCGGCGTCGTGAAGCTCGTTGAAGGAATGGAAGAATTCGGTCTGGACGCCCTTCTTTCCTATGAGGAACTGTATGTCGTCTATGAGAAGAACGTCCGATCTCTTCCGGTAGTGATCCCTGAATTTCTGGATGTTGTTCTCTTTTATAGACTGGATCATGTCGTTCATGAACTGTTCGCTGGTGATATAGAGAACCTTCTTGTCGGGGAAGTTCGTCATGGTCTCCTGGGCGATGGCCTGGAGGAGGTGGGTCTTTCCCAGTCCGACGCCTCCGTGAACGAAGAAGGGATTGTACTTACCGGGATTACGTGTGACGTCGCGCGCCACTTCGTAGAGCGCCCTGTTTTCTTCGCCGACCACGAAGTTTTCGAATGTGTATTCGGGATTGAGGTTGGAAATCATCAGAGGTTTTCTCTTCAGAAGAGAGCCGGCCTGTTGATGTACTACCGTCTCTTCTTTCGAAAGCTCTCCGTTCTTGAAGACTATCTCGAAAGGCAGCTCCTTTCCGGTGGCTTCGTGAATCGACCTGTTTATGACTCCACCGTACTTGGTCTGAAGCCAGTCTTTTATAAAGAGATTCGCGACGGAAAAGACAACCCTGTCATCCTCTACAGATTTCAATTCAAAAGTGGAGAACCAGTTGTCCCAGGTCTTTTTGGCAACCTTCTTTTTGAGGACGTTTATAATTTGGCTAGACACAACTACCTCCACGGATCAGTTACTGTAACCCCGAAGCAAACCGCACAATCGAAAAAAGAACCCCAAATGATCTCGCTGAAGTAATTACTACTATACCAGAATCGAACCCTAGAAAAAATAGACAAATTTTGTGTGCCACTATAGAAAGGGGCAGACAAAAAGTCCGCCCCTAGATGTGACAGTTAAGAATATGCGACTATTCTACTGTTATTGCTTGAACTGGACAGGAATCGGCTGCGTCCTGCGCACAGGCAGCCTCGGTTTCGGGAACGATTGCCTCGGCCTTGCCGTCGTCGGTCATCTTGAAAACGTCGGGGCAAATCCCTTCACAAACACCGCAACCTATGCATGTATCTTTGTCAACGTAAACCTTCACTTCTTACACCTCCGCCTAGAATATCGATGTAAATTATAACATGTTACGGCAAACATCTACGATGATTTTCGCCATTTCGAGGCCGACTCTCTTCTGTCCTTCCGAAGTGCTGGCTCCGATATGAGGCGTGCATATTACGTTACCGAGACCGATCAATTTTCTGCGCAATTCGTCCGACGGCGGTTCAACCTCGAAAACATCCAGCGCGGCACCGGAGACCTTCTCGGATATCAAACCGTTGTAAAGAGCCTGTTCGTCTATCGTGCCGCCACGGCTTGCATTTATTATGATAACGCCGTCCTTCATCAGAGAGATCTCTTTTTCGCCAATTATATGTTTCGTTTCCGGAGTCAGAGGGATGTGCAGGGACACTACATCGGCCTTCGGAAGAAGCTTCTCGATGGAATCGACCAGAGTGACTTCGAGATCGGTGGAATTGACATAAGGATCGTAGGCGACGACCTTCATGCCGAAAGCCAGAGCTATCTTGGCTACAGTTCTTCCGATGGCGCCGAAACCGATTATTCCCATAGTCTTGCCAAAGATTTCATTTCCCTTAAGATCTTTCTTCTCCCACTTTCCATCCTTTATACCGTAAACACCCCTGGGAATATGACGGACTAGTCCCAGCAACAGTCCAAAGGTCAGTTCGGCCACCGATATGGCGTTGGCGCCAGGCGTGTTCTTAACCATGATTCCTCTGGCTTCGGCCGCTTCGGCATCGACGTTGTCAAGACCGACGCCGGCCCTGGCTATTAGCTTGAGCTTCTTACCGGCCTCAATTATTTCGGCCGTCACTTTAGTGGCGCTTCTCACGACCAGGATTTCGACCTCGGGCATAATCTTCAGCAGGGCGTTCTTATCCAGCGCTTCGGCCGTGATATCGAATAGGCCGCTGTCGGCCAGGATCTTCATCGCTGTTTTGTCCAGAGGATCGTTGGCGTGCAGTCTAAGCATTATACGCCCTCCTTCTCGAAGATCTCCATCGCAACTTGGGCGCCGATTCCGTATTCGACGTGGCGGCCGAGTTTTCTCAGAACCTTCTCGAGTGCTGTAAGTGCGATTACTACATCGTAATCGGACATGTAACCGAGATGGGCGATTCTGAAGATGTTACCCTTCATGGTTCCCTGACCGCCGGCGATGGTTACGCCGTACTCGTCACGCATAATCGAGACGATCTTGCCGCCAGGCACCCCTTCGGGCACTTTGACCGAAGTGAGGACGTTGCCCGGTCTCTTCGAGAAGAGCTCCAGTCCCATGGCTTTGATGGCTTCCCTGGTGGCCTTTCCCATAACGGCGTGGCGCGCCCAGATGTTTTCCATACCTTCCTTCAGGAGCATTTCAACGGCCAGCCTTTGCTGGTAAATCAGGTTGACAGCCGGTGTCCATGGAAGCGGATCTTTGAGGTATTTTTTCAGATTGAAATAGAAACTCGTTGTCTTCGTATTCTGAGCCTTTTCGATAGCCGCTTTGCTTACGGAGATGAAAGCCAGACCTGGAGGAAGCATGAAGCCTTTCTGCGAACCGGTAACCACGATGTCTAGTCCCCACTTGTCGGTTTCGCAGGGTTCGGCCACCAGACCGCTTATGCCATCGACCGCGATCAGCTTTCCGGCCGCTTTGACCACCTTGCTGATACCTTCGATATCCATAACCGTGCCTGTCGAAGTTTCACTCAAAGTTGTGAAGACCGCAACCGCGTCGGGATTTTCTTTTAGCGCCTTCTCAACCATTTCCGGAGTGTAGAAGTCTCCGTACTCACCGCTGACAAGCACTATCTCTGCGCCGATAGCTTTGGCTATCTCCTGCCATCTTTCACCGAACTTTCCAACGGTACAGACGATAATCTTTTCTCCTGGATTGACGATGTTGGTTAATGCCATTTCCATTGCGCCCGTACCGGAGGATGCTAGTATGAAGAGGTCGTTCTCGGTTCTGAAGACCTCTTTCGTACCCTTGACGGCCTCTGTGAAAATCCTGTCGAATTGCGGAGTTCTGTGATGGATCGTATCTTTTGCCCCCTCGAGAAGAACATCAATAGGGACAGGGGTCGGCCCGGGAGCCATCAGGTAATTTTTCTTAATCATCTTTGCCAATTCAGGCACCTCCATTCGATAATAAAGTACATTCTGTATCAGATGGAACATCGTGAAAAAATAAATCGCGTCTGAGATCAGACGGAAAGAGCGACCTTTTTTATACTACTAGTGTAGAGTAATTAGCCAACCTTAACAACACCCGGAAATCCCCAACAAGTATAATGATCGCTCGTTGGGACAAAACATCTACGGGAAGCTCTTCGTAACTCTTTCCAATAACTTCATATGAACCCGGGAGAGACGCTGAACATTGTTCCAGCTTTCTGGCATACTGAAGAGAGAGTTTTCAAGTCTCAAAAATCGAACGGCGATGTTATCATCTTGCGATCGAGACTATAAAGGGAGTGATTGTTTTGAAACGCATGGTTCTTATCCTTTTTCTCTTCTTCTCACTCACGCTGATGCTTGCGATATCTACCTCGGTGGAGAAAGTCTGGGGGAGTTACGGAACAAAGAACGGTCAGTTCAGCGATCCACAGGGTATAGCGACCGACAGCAAGGGAAATGTGTATGTGGCCGATACGCTGAACCACAGGGTACAGGTCTTCGATTCGAATGGGAAGCACAAATCCTCTTTCGGCAAATTCGGAGAGAAGAACGGAGAGTTCAGATTCCCGCACGATATCGTAGTCGATTCTAAAGGAAACATTTACGTGGCCGATTCTCAGAACGGGAGAGTTCAAAAGTTCAACGACAAATACAAGTTCGTGAAGGCATGGGGCAGCAAGGGGGCCGGCGAAGGACAGTTCGACGGCGCGATGTTCATGGCGATCGATTCCTCCGACAGAATATACGTGGGAGACGCCTTCAACCAGAGGGTACAGATCTTCGACAGCGAGGGACTCCTTCTGAGAACCGTCGGCGGAAAGGTTACCATGATGGAATCCATGGACGACGGTAAGCTCGCGACGGTTTCCGGACTCGCCGTCGATGCAACCGGCAACCTCTATATCTGCGACGATTTCAACAGGAGGATACAGAAGTTCGACCCGCAGGGCAACTTCCTCCTCAAGTGGACGAGAGGTGTCAGTGGAAACTTCGAGTTGCCCGGCCAGATAGCCATAGATAAATCGGGAAATGTCTTCTTTCTGGAGAAGCGACAGAACAGGGTCTATATGCTCGATCCATCGGGCAACTACATCTACGAGTGGGGAAGCGAAGGCACGGGAAACGGCCAGTTCAAGAGCCCCTTCGGAATCGAGATCGACAAGAGCGGATTCCTTTACGTTCTAGAACTCACCGGGAACAGGATTCAGAAGTTCAAGATAAACTATTAAGCGGTCGGATGACTGTCATTAATAGGGTTTGTCTGGAGGGCCATTCAGTGTATTATTTAATGATAGCCAGAAAAAACGGCTGAAAGGAGGTTGTTCGTATGAAAAAGGTTGTAATTTCGATTCTCTTCGTTTCCCTCATCTTTGTGGCCTCTTTCTCTCAAAGATTGCTGCCGAAAGACACCGCCAAGTTCATAGACATAGTTACGGGAGGTACTTTCAACAGTTTCCCCGACAGATTTATCGGCGAAGCTTTCGAGGAGTATTTCGAGAGCCCGAGGTGGCGTTATTACAAAGACATTGAAGAAGATGTGGTGGAGTTCACCGGTACTTTCACAGACGAGACAGGCCAGCCGGCAACCGTTACGATGCGTTTTACCGTAAAGGAGGCCGATGAGACCTTCATTCTCGGGTTCTGGGCAATCAACGGCGAGCCGCAGGACAATAGTCTTCAGTACGCATTCCTTGAGAAGATATTCATTACCGACGAGAAAGAAAGGGCCATATCCGTGGTTAAAGACGGCTATTTCTACGATTTCCCCGGCAAGATCATAGGAGAGTACTTCGATAATTTCTTCGACGACACCAGCTGGGATTTCTTCCTGTCCGGCGACGGCCTGAACGTGGTCGAATTCATCGGGCACCATTACCCGGAGGGGAATCTGGAAGAGGTCGTGATGCAATTCACGGTCGATCTCAACGAAAGAACCTTCGACATCGCCTACGTGGGAGTGAACGACGAGACCAAGGACGATGCCTACATAGATACAATGCTGGGCAATATACTCGGCTCTCCGCTTACACTGGTAAAGGGCAGTTACTTCGATATCTACTACAACACGATGACCCTGGGAGAGGCCTTCGACTGGTTCTTTGCCGATCCCTACTGGAGTTACTTCGTTTCCACAGAAGATCTGGTCATAGTGGAATTCTCGGGCTCCTTCGATCTCGGCGGCGTACCGGCGCAGGTCTATATGCAGTTCGAAGTTTACG
>NZ_DAOSEH010000031.1:0-25099 GCF_035363035.1 Mesotoga sp.
AAGAGGCCCGAGCCTCTGGACTCGATCTTTTTCAATATCAGGAGGGAGTTTCCCGACAGACTGATAATGGCCGACATCTCCGACTTGAAAGACGCGAAGGCCGTGCAGAAACTGAGGCCTGATTTTCTCGCGACCACGCTTTCGGGATACACCGACGACAGCAGCGACAAACCTAAACCCGACATAGAGCTGGTTAGAGTGCTGTCCAGAGAGTTCGACATTCCCGTGGTGGCCGAGGGCAATTACTGGGAACCGGAGCAGGTCGTCAGAGCCTTCGAGGCCGGGGCCTTCTCCGTTACCGTGGGGAGCGTCATAACCAGACCCCAGCTGATAACGAGGAGATTCACGAGCTACCTCGAAGAGTGGAAGAAGGACCGGCTCATGTCCCGGGCGGGAGGTCGTTCGTATTGATCGGGTTGAAGAAGGACGTGGTGATAGTCGGCGCCGGTATTTCCGGCGTGCACGCGGCGATAGCGGCCGGGAGGGCCGGTCTCGACGTTCTTCTAGTCGAGCGCGAGGGCTCTGTCGGAGGCATATCCACCCTCGGTCTCTGCAACCCTTTCATGAGGTTCTGGCTGGACTCGGGGAGCCTTGTGGGAGGAATCTTCGAGGAGATACTGAAGGATCTTGCCAGACGCGGAGGGCTGCTCGCGAACTCCTTCGATTCGGAGATAATGAAGATAATATATTTTGAAAAACTGAAAAGCGCCGGTGTCTCTCTGGTTATACATTCTATTCCGATCGAAGTCGAAAGATGCGGCCGACTGATAAAATCCGTCAAGTTTTTCTCGTCTCAGGGGAGCGCCTTCGAGGTAGAGGCCAGGTATTTCGTGGATGCGACCGGGGACGCCACGCTCTCATACATGGCCGGGGCCGAAACCTTCCAGGGCGATGAAAGTGGCTCGAACCAGGCCATGACTTTGATGTTCACGGTATCGGGGATCGATTACGCCCGGGTCCGGGAAGATATAAAAAGCAACGGGGAAAACTTCTTCGCCTGGGTGAAGCCGGACTTCGAAATCATGTCCGTGGCCGGCTATTTCGAAGAGATTGAGAGAGCCAGGAAGGCCGGGTACGACAAATTGCACAATTACTTCTTCTTCATAGAGCTCCCCGGAAGCGGAAGGGCCTCAGTCAACACCACCCATTCCTTCGATAAAAGCGCGGTCGATCCTTTCGAACTGTCCGAGGCCGTCACCGACTGCATGGCCCAGACGGACCAGCTGATAACCTTTGCCAGAGAGTACGTCAGGGGCTTCGAAAAATCGGGAATAGAGAAAATAGCGACGCTCATGGGCGTTAGGGAAAGCAGAAGGGTGAGAGGGCTTTACGTTTTCAGCGGCGAGGATGTGAAGGCCCACAGGAAGTTCCCTGACGGCGTCGTGAGGGCCACTTACGGCATAGACGTCCACAACAGGTCAACGCAGCGGGTGAGCGAGGAAGAGAGAAAGGCCATCCCCGTCTACGACGATTACTACGAAATACCGCTGAGATCTCTGATAAGCGCCGATCTGGGCAATCTCGCAATCATCGGGCGCTGTTTTTCGAGCGACTTTTCTGGCCAGAGCGCCGCGAGAGTCATGCCGACCGTTGCCGGCATGGGCCAGGCGATAGGCCGGGTGTTGTATCAGGCGATCTCCCGTGGAGAGAGCCTCTCCGAGATCTCCATCGACGGCCGCTGAACCGAATAAACGGGATGCATGATCTTACAGACGGGGCTTTATTACTTCTCCGGACAGGCGTGGAACGACTTCAGAAGAGTTCTCAAGAGAGGTGTGTGAATGCGTGCTCTCGGTATAGATATCGGTGGAACGATGATCAAGACAGCGATTGTCGATGAAAACGGAGTGATTTCCGAAAAAAAGCTCTATCCAACGCAGAGAAAGCTCAGGGAGCAGCTCCTGCAGATAGTTAAGGAAGAGCTCGCCGTCAGCAATCCCGAAGCGATCGGCATCGGTACGGCCGGCAGAGTCGATCCTCTCACGGGCGAGGTGAATCTGGCCACGGACAATTTGACCGGTTGGACAGGAGTACCCTTGAAGAGTTTCATACAGGAGGAGACCGGTGTCGTTACAGCCGTTTTAAACGATGCCAACGCTGCCGCTCTGGGCGAATGGTTCTCCAACCATCGCCGCACGGAAACGCTGGTCATGCTGACTGTGGGGACCGGTCTGGGCGGAGGAGTGGTGATAAACGGCGTTCCGCTACTGGGAAAGCGCGGCGAAGCCGCCGAATTCGGACACGTGGTTCTGCATCCCGGTGGAAGGCGCTGCAACTGCGGAAAGGCCGGGTGTGCCGAGCAATACGTCTCCATGAGACTCATTCACAGGCTGGTGACTGAGGTTACCGGTCGCGAGTTGGACAGGGCAACGCTTGTCGAGCAGTACATGAGTGGCGATCCGATAGTCGAGAAGGCCGTCGATACGGTCGCCGGTGATCTGGCGATCGTCATAGACTCGATCTTCCTGAGCTTCGATCCTGAGACTGTCGTTATAGGGGGCGGAATATGCGAGCTCGGCGATCGCTTCCTGCTGTCTCTCAGGGAGAAACTTGTCGCTCCCTCACAATTGTCTCTTTATAGCCCTGAGGACGTTGTGCTGTCGCTTTCGCGAAACGACTCCGGAATCATAGGCGCGGCGATCTTCGCGATGAAAAGCGCCTCTAGAAAACAACTCCGACCGACGCGTAGGGGCAGAAAAAGAGATTATCCAGCGCCGGAGTGAATCCCAAAGAGACACCCCCTTCGAGATAAAGTCCCGATTCCGATACGCCCAGAGCCAAACGCGCTTTGGAAGGGAGATCCCAGCCCTGTATCTTTCCAGCCATAAGATCGATAACACCGGCAGCCTGCACTCCAAGACCGGCCTTCACGTAGAGAATCGTTATGGGAAGCTTGAAATTGAATCCGGCGTATGTCTGAAGAGGATCGACGAATTCGAACTTCCTCTCCGAAGGCCATACTTGGGAGAAGGGAATGTCGAACTCGAAAACCCCCACGTTTGCCAGTATAGATAACCTGGCGCAGGCCAGCGTCTGTTCAAATACCTGCTTTACCTCGATACTCACGCCGAGATCTATTTCGACCGCCATCGAAAGCGAAACGATTACTAGAACTATCACAAAAAGCGTTAAGAACTTTCGCACGAGCAACACCCCCGAATTTGAATGACGCCATTCTTATGATACATCAATAATCTGTAATATCAAACATATTTGAAACTCAGATCGTGAAGCTCCTTACCGTCGAAGACCCTGATCAGGTGGTTGTTTGTATCGGCGATGTAGAGAAGTCCATCGCGATACTTCACATCGTTCGGTTCAAAAAGCCCCAGGAAGGAACATTCTGAACCGTCGATCCTGCAGGTGCCCCCTTCGGCCGCTCTTAGAAGCGTTTCTACGCGCCTGGCCTCCAGAGACACTCTCCTTATAGCGTGATTGTAAGTGTCCGCTACGTACAGAAAATCGCCCTCGCCGTGAATTCCTAAGGGATGCTGAAAGAGAGCGTGGCTCAGGCTACCGTCCACGTGCCCGAAGGAAAAGAGACCGTTCCCGGCCAGAGTATGGACCGTTCCCCCGTCGAGATCTATGAACCTTATGGCCGAAACTTCCGAATCGGCTACGTAAAGCCTGCGGCCGTTGAGGAACAGTCCGCTCGGCTGGGCAAAGCTCGCCTCTCTCAGAGAGCCGTCTATTATGTTTTCCATACTGTTTCCGGCGAAGGCCTCTATGGTATTGCTTCTCGTGTCCAATCTCCAGATCTGATGGGTCCCGGCCATCGCGATATAGAGATAGGCGCCGTCTGATTGAAGATCCCACGGCGAGTTCAGCCTCGCCCTCGAAGCCTCTCCGCTGTAATTCCAGTTGTACCCCTGAAGGCCGTCGCCGGAAACGGTGGTCACCGTCCGCTCTTCAATGGAGGCCCTGCGGATCGCATGGTTTTCCGTGTCGGCAATGTATAGATGGCCGCCGGAATAGACGATGCCCTGAGGTTTGTTGAACGTGGCCTTTTCGAAGCCGCCGTCGGACATGCCCGGAGAGCCGCCGCCGATAATATCTGTAACGGTCGCGTCGAACTTGCCGTCCAATCTGGTTATGAGAATTCTGTTGTTGTTTGAATCGCTTATGAATAGCGTTTCCCCGTTTCCGAAAGAGATCTTCCCCGGGTAGGAAAGCGTCGATCCGCCGGTGGGAACGGGGGGCTTGACTTCCAATTTTTCCCGGCTCAATATTCCTCTTCTCTCTCCATCCTCCAGCGCCCTGGCGATCTCGTTTGAAAGGTAATCGCGTTTTCCCTCGCCTGAGGTTCTGGATAGGATCTTCCCGTCGGACCCTATCAGAACGAAAGAGGGCCATGCCCTTATAGCGTACCGGTCCCAGAGGTGGTATTCGTTGTCCACGAATACGGGGTGAGCTATTCCGTATCGCTGTATCGCCGCCTGTATGTTCCTTTCCTGTCGCTCGTTTTCGAATTTCGCCGAATGCACCCCGATAACCACCAGCGGCTTATTGCTGAACCTGGCCTCAAGCCATTTCAGATCGGCAATAACGTGAATGCAATTGATGCAACAGTACGTCCAGAAATCGAGAAGAACCACGTGACCCTTGAGTTTTTCCATTGAAAGAGGCTCATCGACATTCAACCAGGTTCCCGAATCGGGAAATTCTACCGCTCTTCCGTACAAATTCATCACTCCTTTCACTTATGACTGGAATGATACAAAAATCGATCAAAGATGTATTCCCGAATGGATAGGAGACTTCTTCCTTCAGTTAATAGCGGTTATTCTGATAAGCGTATTGCGAAAGAGGCTGAAGGGCACCGGGTTGAATGAGAAGTATTCGGTGAGGGAACTGCTTCTTTAGATGGAGACTTTGACTAGAATCGATTATTCGGAAAGGTATGGCCATATTCTGACTGAAATCACCAGGCTTCAACGTCTTATTCTTGATACTCTCAACCTTCTCATCATTTCATAATAATCTTGTGGATGCAGACTCACTACTCGATAAGGCCTTCGCTTTCCAGAAGCGCGATATAGTTTTTCATAAGTTCTCTGGCGTCGCGAGCTATTTCGAAGGGGTTGCGGCTCTTCCATAGCCTGGTGGCGAGGGCTGCATAACGCGCGGGCCTTTTTTCGAATTCGAAGCTCTCCCTTATCCCCTCGAAGTAGCTGCTGTTGACATGCTTGCCGTTCAGCAGACATAGCGCGGTGCTCATCTCCAACAAAACCTCGACTACCGCGCAATAGATATCCTCATGTTTCTTTCTGACTAAACTGGAAAAGATCCTTCCGTAAGACTCGAAGACCAACCCGGGCAGATTTTCTTTAAGAGCCTCTTTTAGTCTTTCGCGCGACACGTTCAGTGCCAGCGAATAATACCTTGACGGCGCTTCCATGTCTCCGGAAAGAACCACAAGTCCTTTCATCAGGCCGGTGTACAGTGGCCATTGTGTACCGGGCTTTTCAAGAAGCTCACGAAGTTTCGAATCGGTCATCGTGTAAACGATCGCAGGGACAGTACCGATAAGAAGAGATTTCTGAGGTGTCTCTTCAATGGTTATGGCAAACATCTCCAGGTCGGACCAGCGCGTGTCCGTACCCCGGCAAGTGGAACCGTAAAGACAGAAAGAAACCAAATTGCTACCCATCTCTTCCGAGACATCGCGGGAGATTTTCAAAGCCAGTTCGTACCTCTCTCTATGATTCATTCGATTACCTTCTTCTCTCTATAGCGGAATCCAGAATTGCGAGTATCAGATCGTCGTATTCCCAGCCTGCTGCCAGCGCCATCTTTACTATATCCGAGTAATCGGGAACGAGCAGCGGGAGGGAGTTTACCTCGAGAAAGTACGGCTCGCCGTACTTATCGACCCTTATATCCATGCGCGCATAATCGCCCAGATCGAGCCTATCGAAGAGTTCTAGCGATAAGCTTTCGATCTCTGCTTTCAGAACTTCCGGTATGACGGCCGGACAGATGTAACCGGTTTTCTCGCCTAGATACTGCTTGACTCTGTAAGAGTAGAATCGTTCCATCCCCTTCGGTAGTGAAGAAAAGTCTATCTCAAGAATGGGGAGTACCGTGTGTCCGACTATCCCGACGCTGAATTCTCGACCGACTATGAACTCTTCAACCAGGGCTGGTTCTCCGTATTCCCTGTGAATTCTCTCCACGGCCCTTTCGAGTTCGACCCTATCACTGACCACCGAATCTGCCCATATTCCAACGGCGCTTCCACCGCGCGAAGGCTTTACAATGGCCGGATAGAAATCTATCTCTTCAACCGGACGAGATTGTTTGAAGCAAACGTACTTAGGGGTTGGTATGCCGCTATCGGCCATAACTATTTTGGTGAGCGATTTGTCGATGCATAGGCAGTTGGCTGACACACCAGAACCGGTATAAGGTATATTCCAGAAGTCGAGTATAGCAGGCACATAGACCTGTCTCTGGTGGCCCTCACCTCCGGTTGCGATGTTAAAGACGAACTCTATACCTTCACTCTCGATCCTTTCAACGAATTTCGCCGTGAGCGGCACTGGGAATACTTCGTGGTGTTTCTCTAAAACACCGGCGATACTTTTCAGCATCTTCATGCCGACCTCACCGGGTTTTTCGTCGTGTACTACCGCTATTTTCACTCGTATACCTCCTTTGAATCTGGCCCTGTACGATTGCCGACTAGATTATACTACCCGCGATTCTCTGAAGTCCGCCCGGCTAAAAATCCAGTTCCACTATGGCATTCACGACATCTTCCCGCTCGAACTCCCGCGATATGGCCAGAACCTTGCCGTTGTGCCATATGGAAGATCTTCCCTGGGCGGTCTGCCCGCCAATATCGCCGACGGCCATCGCGTTCACCAGAAAACGTATGTTCTCCCTGTCTTTCGACGCGCTGATCGGACCATCTCTGAACCATACCCTCTCCTGAGTTGATCCGTTCATATGGGCCTTCCATGGAGCGAAGTTGCAGGAAGGAACGAGAAGGATCTCGCAGCCATTAGAATCGAGTCTCCTCACTTCGCTCTCGAAAAACATATCGTAACAGATGGCGACACCCAGTGTTCCGATTGAAGTCTCGGCCATATTGCCGAAGGAGCTTCCCCTGGAGAAGAGTATCCTGCTCTCTGCGTCCGTAAGATTGCGTTTGGCGATCTTCGCGATTAGCCGGCCCTGAGGGCTGAAGAGATAAGCCATGTTGTACAGCCTCTTATCCCTCAAGAAGGTTCCCCTTGAAGATTCGAAATCAACCTCAGGCATCAGGATAGAAGGTGCCAGCAGATAAGTTTTAAATTCCCCGGCCAGCGCTCCGAACGTTTCGCGATAAAAGAGCTCTATTTCTAAAGCGTGATTCAAAAAGGCCTGTCTGAGAGGATTGAGAGAGAGCCCCGTATTCTTGAGCGCGTACTTCAAAAGGATCTTTCCCGGACCACCTTCCAGGGCCATGCCTCTGAATGCAGGGTAAAGAAAGGTCGGAAAGAACTCCGGAAAGACCGTGACATGACGCTCGCCCCTCCAGAGACCACGGGCCAGCCGAATGTATCGGCCCATCGCGTTCGCGAAAGATTCCCTGGAAAACGTCGTTGCGTCGAAACGGACCTGGATGGCCGTTAGATCGACGGTCTTCATTTAACGAGCTTCACAACCAGCAGGACTATAGCGATAATAATCAGGATCGGCAGGAAGACCACTACAAGACCGGCGAAGGCAAAAACCACCACCAGAACGACTCCGACCCCTATCACCAGCTTGATGAAGGCGGGGAAGTACCTTATCGCCAGATAAAGCAGAAACAACGCACCGACAATCGCAAGAAAAGTGGTCAGCATCTCGCTCTCTCACCTCCGTTCAGCATCTATTTGACAGTATAACTCATCACATAATATAATACCTAAGGCAATGAAGCTTGCCATGGAGTTTTTACCACCCAGAACCGCGTCGCGCGCTGATAGCTTCTACTACTGTCAAATTTATGGTGGCTGTCGTTGTTCACCGTGTTCTGGAGGTAAAAATGGTATTGAGTATCTCGCTGATAATTATTCTTTCAATTCCGATCATCTCTCTTTTCGAAAAACTGCGGCTTCCCGGCCTGATAGGACTTATATTTCTCGGTGTTCTACTTGGTCCTCAGATTCTCAATCTCATAGACAGGTCACTGTTGGACGTTTCGAGTGAAATCAGGTTACTAGCTTTGATAGTAATTCTTCTTCGTGCCGGTCTTGGTCTTGACCGTAATACTATGAAGAAGATCGGTCCCCTCGCCTTGAGAATGAGCTTTCTTCCAGGTATTTTCGAAGGTTTCTCGATAATGTTCTTTGCTCAATGGCTCGGTCTGGATTTGGTGAAGGGTGGAATGCTTGGTTTCATTATAGCCGCCGTTTCTCCTGCAGTCGTAGTTCCAGAAATGCTTCGCTTCAAGGAAAGCAACATGGGAAAGGACAGGGAAGTACCATCGACCATACTTGCTGCGGCCTCAGTTGATGATGTAGTTGCCATAACCATATTCACTGTTTTCCTTGGTATAGATAGAGGAGAGAATATCAACATAGTTACTGCTGTTGCAAGCGTACCGCTGGAAATAGCCTTTGGAATCGGAACTGGAGCACTCATCGGTTTTCTTTTCGCTCTTTTATTCAAAAAATTCCATATGAGGGACACTAAGAAAGTTCTACTGGTCCTATCATCGGCTTTTATTTTCCATCAACTGGAAAACTATATGCCGGTGGCTACGTTGCTAGGTGTAATGGCGATCGGGTTCATGCTAAGAGAGAAACTACCGGTTGCCGCCGAAAGACTGGCGGGAAAGATGGAGCGTGTGTGGGTACTGGCAGAGGTTTTCCTCTTCGTTCTTGTGGGTGCAAGCGTAAGTATAAATGCCATTGGCAGTTCATGGCAAAAAGGTGTGTTGGTCGTAGTCCTGGGGCTATCATTCAGAAGCCTTGGAGTTGCAGTTTCGACCCTGGGGTCGAAGTTGAACCTTCGTGAAAGGCTATTCTGTATGGTATCTTACATTCCAAAGGCAACCGTTCAGGCTGCCGTCGGTGGCATTCCCCTCGCCATGGGAGTGGTATATGGAGATATAATTCTCTCTGTTTCTATTCTCTCGATAATAATAACGGCTCCACTGGGTGCAATTGGAATCCGTTACATCGGTCCCAGAACGCTGAAAAAACCTGCACATTTTGAAAACTGATCCGTGCCTTGAAACGATTTTCCAGATTCGATGGGCACCCCATATTATAGATGTTTATCGAAGGCTCCGTTGGCACCCACAAGTCCCGTCGTCATTATTAAATGCTAATCATTTGTATCATTCGAAGTAGTCGATCTGGCGGGCGAGTGTCGAAACCGGCCTGTATTCATGATCTTCCAGCTTGAAGTACCTCTCCTCTATCCAGTTTCCCGCGGTGTCGTATCTGTAATCAACCCTGAGAGAGTTTTCACCGAACGCGTATTCTCTGGCCAGTAACCTTCCGGCGTTGTCGAAATAGTATTTGAATCCGGCCAGCAGGTAGTTGCCGCTTTTGAAATCGACGCCCGTGATCTTTCCAGTCGCGTTTCTGGATATGATCGTCTGAAGCGTCTCTTCTGTATCGAACATAACGACCAGGGGTTCGAGCGCGAAGGAGATTTCGACTCTTCTACCCGGCCGGTCGGTTTCGGTGAGATCTACGATCTCGTTTACCGAGATATATCCGTCCGCGAGGGTTCTCGAACTTCTAACGGCCCTGTCTCCTGAGTAACTGTACTGCGTTCTGTCGTTAAGTCCGTTCTCACCGCCGGTGACAACTTCTTCGAGTATCCTGTTGCTGCTGTCGAGAGAATGGATGCCCCTCAGAACAGCCCCTTCGTACTTGTAGAGCAAGATCGATTCGAGCTTTTCATCTTTTCCGTAATGAGACTCTCTTATCAATCTTCCGCCATCGTCGTAGGTAAGTCTGACCGAGGAGAGGATAACTCCGTGGTCGTTGAGCAGTCTTTTCAAGGAGATATAGCCCCTGTCGTCGTAGGCGAGAACTGTTTTGCCACTCAGGCGGTCGCCACCCAGAAAGACCGGCCAGTACTCCATGGTGATTTCCTCTATTAGAAGGCCACGGCCGTCGTAAGTGTAGATCTCCCTGGTGGTGTAGTTCTCGGCGTCGTTCTTGTAGTAGCGTGTCTCCTGTTTCTGGCCGTTTTCGTCATACTTGTATTCGTGACGACTGTACTGGGCGCCGTTAATGTAGAGCGCAACAGTCAGGTAATCGCCGAGCGGCGAGAAAACCTTGATCCTTCTGGTTTCAAGTTCACCGGCCAGCCATTGATCGTTCTCGCTCCGGTAGGTGAACCTTCCCGTCACGACCTTTTCGACACTTCCCTTCAAACCCTCGACGGTAAGATCCGAAGCCAAAACCAGGGTGAAAAGGGCAAAGAAAAAGAATATGATCAAAAAGAGACTTCTCTTCATATAAATCACCTCCCTCTTAGATTCTATCAGCTACGGGAAGATAGCGGGCACGATTTCAACTGCCTTTTCTTCCGGCCGATCTCAGGCTCACAAGGAAGAAGAGCGCGGCCATCAGGAGACCGGCCAGTATCAGGGCCAGCCCGACGCCCAACCTGTCGGCCAGAAAACCTATAACAGGAGCCAGTATGGCCATCAGGAGCGTTTTCAACTGCGATTCCACTGATAGCCCCGAAGCCATTGTCTTGTGATCGATAGTGTCGCTTATATAACTTATATTTACCGGTCTTCTGAAGTTTTCCAGGACGAAGAGCAGGAAAAAGACTGCGACTGCGGCCAGCTGTATCCCCAGCCTCTGGAAGAGACCGCTGAAGATGATCAATACGGCGCCCAGCAGGTAGCTGTAATTCAACGCCCTCGCCTCGTTTCCGAATTTCTTGCTGACGTTCCCGGCGTTCTTCGATGCGTAGCTGGTGGCGAAATAGATTATGAAGTAAACTGTGCCGACAAGAACCGCCGTCCTCTGGTCGGGATTTAAAGTAACCATCACAGGCAACCCGAGAGCCATAGCCTTCAATATAGGCTGCAGATACTCCTGCACAACCTTGAAAAAAGCGTCGTAAAGGGAGGAGTTCAGCACGCCCCTGAAGGAGTCACGGTTCTTGAAGATACCGAAGAAGGCTCTGAAGGTCTCGCTCTTCTGGCTGGTTTTAAGCTCGCCGTCCAGATTTTTGGGGTAAGTCGAAAGGTTTACCAGATTCAGAAGATAAGGTATCACCGAGGCCAGGAAGACTATCCTGTAACTGCCGCTGTAGAAGACCAGGAAGGCCGCGATTAAGGCATTTACTGCAGATCCCATCTGTGAAGCGGCTCTGGTGGCTCCGTAGTAGTCTACCTTTATGTCTATCATGTCGTTCAATCTTAAGTACTCAAGAATCATGGCCTTGTGAGTACCCGTCCTGAAGGCCTCGCCGAAGGCGAAGGCGACCATCGCTATCATATAAACGAAGAAGTTTGGAAAGAGATAAAAGACCATGAACGAAGCAAGATACGACAACATGGAAAGAACCATAGACATCCTGCGACCGTAGAGATCGGCTATGAACCCAGTGGGGAGCTCGAGTATGTTGGTGGCGATCTCCCTCACGGAAATCAGAGTTCCTATCTCCAGGAAGGAGAGACCCATTTCTCTGAAGAAAAGGATCAAAAAGGGATCGAAAAAGCGGAGGTTTTTCAGGAAGCCGTAAGCTGCGAACCTGTAGAACTGGGCGTCTTTCTTTATCTTCAAGATAACTACCTCCCGGGGAACCTTTATGGCATATGATAATTATAGACCTGCCATCGATTCCCCGGAAGGTATCTTATTTGATGAGAAAGATCCTCAAAATCAGCGGAATGAGTATCATAGCGCTCATCACCCACTCCCACTTGCTAGCCTTTTTGAAGACGTAGTAAAGGAGAATGGAAGCTATGTATATCGCTATGAGTATGTATATAAAAGTCATCAGGCAACACTCTCCTTTCTCTTATCGATCAGCAGCAATACGACGGCAACGATGGCAAAGGCTCCTATTAAGACGGGATAGAAGAAGACGCTGTTGACGAATCGGCCTATCTGTGTGGCCCATACGATAGTCAGGGTGGCGAAGATCATGGTTATGAAGAAGGCCGGCATCGAGCTGAGCCATATCTTGAAGTAGTTCTTCTCGCCCACCACGTGTGCTGCGAAGATACCTGCGAGTGCAGTCGGGGGAACCATGTCTCCAAGACCGGCCAGTAGCGACAGAGCCGAACAGACTACGATATCGTTGCTGCCCAGGAAGGCCAGAAGGAAAGGAACTCCCAGAACCGATGAGGAACCGTAAGAAGAGACTGCTCCAAAGGCCGGGATTCCCAGCGCTATACCCAGAAGCAGGGCACCCTGGGGCAGACTGTTAAGGTAACCGACTATCAGACCGCGGACGCCGTTCATAGTCATCACCTGGATGAACATACCGACGCCTATCAGTATCGAAAGTATCCCTAGCGCGTTTTGAATGGCGGTAAAGGAGATCTTTAGTATGTTGCCTCTTCTTCCGGTGACCACGGCGATCAACGCTGAAATCATGAATATCAACGGGAGTCCTAATGAGAAGCCCCAGCTCACGTTCTCGAGCACCATGAGTATGACCATTACGATGAGCGGGAGATAGACCGCAAAGCCTTTCACAGGCTCGCTTTCCCTTGTCTTTTTGAACTCGTCCAGGTCGACGGGCTTTACTTTCCTTACACCGATTATTAGCGTGGTGACTATTGCGATCGGGAAGGTCACAAAGAGCAGCGGCGTGGTGAAGCCGATGTAGGGCATATCGACTCCCTGACCGATGATCATGGCCGGAAGGTTTATCGGCGGGGCTATCATACCGTATATACCGCTCATGGCAATTATTGAGCCGGCCCTTCTCTTGCTCAGTCCAAGGCTTTTCAGGACAGGATAAGCGATTGCTCCCGTCGTCAGAACGGTCGCGGTTGACGATCCGGTTATCATACCGGCTATCATAATGAAGAAAGTCATCAAAACCAGCAAGAAGGTCGGCTTCTTGTGGAGCGCCACCGTCATGTTTCCGGCTATGGTTTCGAGCAGCCCGGATACTTTGATCGATTCCATGAAGATCATGGCCGAAGAGATAACGAGTATCGTATCCAGATAGGCGAATCCACCTTCCACCAGATGCCTCAACGGGAAGAACTCGCCGAAAACTATAGAACCTGCGAGAGCCGAAAACATCAGAGAAACGGATATCGGAATCTTGATTGCCGCAAGTCCCACGAACGTGGCGAGCATTACGATGAAATACCAGATCTCAGGTGTATAGATCTCTATCACCCCCCGGAAGTATCAGTTCAGGTATATGAACAAACCGTTTTCCATCGTTTCGTTATATGAGGGCAGCCCCGTGACCAGAACCGTCTCCCCCATAAGCATTTCATAAGCGTTGAACAGCGATTGTATTATCTGGAGCTGGAGACCTACCCTGTGTTTCAAAGGGTAATCGTGATCGTTTATCACATCGTATACTTTTCTCCATGAATCCTGACCGGGGTTGGGCGTCTCTGAAAGGAAGGAAAGAGAGCCGGTGGCGTTTCTTATCTCCAGATGACTGAGTCCTCTGTAGCCCAGGTTGGATTCTTCGAGTTTCATTGAAACACCATAGAAGGCCTCGATCTCCATTATGGCTACGGCGCCTATCTCGAGCGCGTCGGGATGGCAGACCAGCGTATAGGCCAGGCTGCTACCGGACCGGGTATTGCCTCTTTCGTCTATGTACTTATCGGGAGTGCCACTCTCATGCATATCCAGATTGAAATCTACCTTCTCGGCCTTTATCATCTCGATGATCGCGTAGGCCAGTTGCTGGGTCGGGTTGCCATCAGCCACTCCCGGGTACTGTCTGTTCAGGTTCCTTGCTTCCGTTCCGTCTTCCAGCGTGAAACCCGACTGTGCGTGCTTGAAAACCATCGGGTCGGGTATCCCCTGGTCGGCCGGATCGGTTCTTCTGTCACCATACACCAGAAAGCGCGGGCCGGATTTAGTTTCGACCTGAATAAAATGCAGCGCCTTGCCGGTTTCATCGGGAATGGAGACACCACTTATATTGGAGAAGGGCATCACGATCACCCTACCCTTCGTGACGACGACGTTCTCTATGAAGACCAGAGCGGCCGTAGTACCGGAAAGCTCCCTTCCGTGTGTTCCTCCCATGAGAAGGAAGGTAGGGCCTTCAACACCGCTATCCATGAAGTAGATGGGCGTATCCATGTTTGTTCCTTTTAGAGGTGCGAAATAATCAGACAGCCAGCCAATACCCGTCACGCCGTAACCGGGCCTCACATCGGGCCTGAAAAACGAACCGAGAGCGGCCGTTGCCAGAACCAATAATACTACTACTATCGCTTTCATCTTCATTCTTTGTCTTTCCTCCGATCTAAAAATAAATGGGGCGTGCGGAGACGCCCCATTTTTCAATTACTTGCCGAAATACTGCGCCAGTACGTCCTTCAGGCCCACCGTCATTTCGAATGTGGCCATGGGTACTCCGGCCTCCTCACTCAAATTGGTGAAGAAACCGTCTTCGTTGGCATCGGACTTAACGAAGTAAACGCTGGCGAGAGGTGCCAGAGTCGTGACTATTTTATCCGACGATTCGCCCCTTCTCGACGCTCCTTCGAGGTTACAGATCACTATTTTCAGTCCGTTATCTTTAGCCTCTCTTGCCAGTGCCAGAACTCTGTTGATCTCGACTTCGATATCGATTCCGGCTGCTCCAAGCCCCTTGCCACTCGCGCCGACGACGATGACGAAGGTCTTGAACTGACTCATATCGACATCTTCGGCCTTGTACAGTTTGTCGAACTTGTAGTCCAGGCTCACCATCTTGGCGACAACGGTGAACTGGAGAGCTCCCGGGGACTGGCCGGCCGATGTGACAATCACGGGCTCTTCAAGGAGTATTTCCGCCGCGAAACTCGCAAACGCGAAGCACAAAACAACAAAAAACGTAAGAAGTAACTTTTTCAATTCAAATCATCCCTTTCTCATTTTCAAAATTCCGGTGCGGAAGCCGAACCACCCCTCCTCAGGGAACCGGCTCCGATCATCATTCCGTTTTCCTCAACGGCAATTATGTTCGGGCCGCCGAAGAAGAGGTCGGGGTAAGCGTAGATGTTGAGTTTATGACCGAGAATCTTCTCCAGGAAGTCCAGCGTGGATTGCGGGAAACCCTCTTCCATTCTCAGATCGGTGTAGGAGGAGTACCCGACGAACTTGGGGGACCTTATCGCCTGGTCGATGGGCATGTTGAAATCCACCAGGTTAACCACCAGATTGACCATCATCGAAACTATTCTGCCGGCTCCAGGCGTTCCCAATATCCAGCGGACCTCTCCGTCCTTCATAACAACCGTCGGACAGATCGTCGTTCTCGGTCTCATTCCTCCTGTGAGGTTGATTACGTCGCCCTCTCTGTAAGAAGAGGCGAAGTTGGCCATTTCGTTGTTGAAGAAGAAACCCTTGAAATAAGTCCCGGTGCCGAAGAAGCTGGAAATCGTCTGTGTCCAGGAGACGGCGTTACCTTCCTTGTCAACTATCGAGAAGTGCGTCGTGGACGGAGACTCTTCTACCGCTCTTGCACTGGACATGACCGGGGCCAGTTCCTCCAGAAGGACTTCCTCGTAGGTTGATCCATCGGCGAAGGGGGAGGCATCGCCGAGATAGCTGGCGTAAGGTTGGTCGAAAACTTTTCCCGGATTGATCAACATCAGTCTGGTCTTTGCGTACTCTTTGCTCATGAAGGCTTCATAAGGAAGATCGTGGAACTCCGGATCGCTTATATAAGCCTTCCTATCGACGTCGCCGAGAACCAGTGCCTGCTGGATCAGATGAATAGCCAGCGGATCGTCCCAGCTCATCGCCGACAGGTTGTAGTTCTCGAGCACGTTGAGAACCATTAAAAATTGAGGCCCGGAGACTGGCGGATGTGGAACGTACAGGTCGTATCCTCTGTAGGTGCCGTGTAGAGGCTCTCTCACGATCGCGCGGTAGGACTCGAGATCGGACTTCCTCAAGAAGCCACCGTTCTCGACCATGAAGGCGTCTATCTCGTCTGCTAGCGAACCGGTGTAGAAGGTGTCTATGCCCTCTTCAACAACTCTCTCGATAGTGTCGGCCAGTTCAGGGTTCTTGAAAACGCTTCCCGTTTCCCAGACGAATCCTTCGTTGAGGAAGTCGAATGCGCTTCCGAGAAGTCTTTCGTACGTGTCCGAGGTAGTCTGAGAAAAGGTCTCATCGACTATGAACCCGTTCCTGGCAAGCTCTATGGCCGGGGCCGCCAGAACCGACAGAGGAAGTGTAGCCCCCAGAAGCCAGGCCTCTTTGATACCGGCCAGAACTCCGGGAACGCATGTCCCCATGGGAGTATAATTGATCGAGCTCAGCTTCAGCCCCTTTTCGGCGATCGCTTCGTACGTAGCCATCATCGGCGCGGCGCTTCTGAAATCGATCGCGTATTTGCTGCCGTCTGCCATCGTTATAACGGCGTAACCTTCGCCACCGAAACCGGAAGCGTAAGGCTCCACAACACCCAGGGCCAGACTGACCGCGATGGCCGCATCGATGGCGTTGCCCCCCATTTCTAGTATTTTGGCTCCGGCCTCCGCCGCATAATTGTTGACGGCGGCCACCATTCCGTTGCTGGAAGCTACCGTCGGTGCGGTTATGGTTGCGATAAGGCCGGTGAACAATACGGCTACGAGCATAACAACAAGCACATGTTTCTTCATTTTTTCCCCTCCAATTCAGAAAGTCTTATGAAACAGGTTTTAGAAAAGCGCCCAGACCATCACTGAGTATCGCGTTGTACGCGGGCACGTCGGAGAGCATTATCATTCGATCCGGGAACATCATGTTCCAGGAATCGAGAAGGACTCTCACGGTGGTAACGTGACGCGCAACCCTTAGCTCCAGTGGGTATCCGGTTTCATCGTACGGTGCGAAAAGTTTGCCGTCCTTCGAAGCCTGGAGATAATATTTATCCACGCCGGTAGTTACGAGCTCCTCTGTCGTCTTTCCACGGAGCCTGCCCTGTGAAGGATTGGCAACTTCCAGAAGTACCACGTACGCATCGGAATTGTCGCCTATCTCTCTGTGCGTCAACCCGCGCAGAGACGGCGGCGACTCTTCAAGCCTTATATCCACGCCTTCCATTTCGAGCATCATCTGTGTCATGATGGCCAGTTCTGCGGCTTCTTGGTGAAAGACTATGGCGTTGTTCACCGGATACTCCGGCGAAGACTCATGTAAGTCGCATACAAGATCTATCTTTTCCTGTTTCACGATATTCATTATTGCGGCGGCCACCCGTTCGGTTATGATCCCGTCCTCACGGCCCGGAAAGGCCCTGTTGAGGTTCGAGATCTCGCTACCGCCGAGCGTAGAACCTGTGGGATGGTTATAGATGGTAGGATCGGGCCATTGCGATACCGGGTTGGTTCTTCTGGACCCGAACCTGAAGGTCCTCCTGGAGCCGTCGGGAAGTTCTATGCTGAAAAACTGTGGAGCCCCTTCCATGGGGTCGTTGTGGGTGAAGGCACTGTGGTTGGCCCGCGGGATTATATACACCGTTCCAGCAAGAGACGAGACGTTCTCGATCATGAGAACGGCCGCCAACGTTCCGCCCGGTTCGTTGGGGTGGTTTCCTCCCAGGAGAAGGAAGTTTCCTCCCGGCTCGCTGCCCCTTATGATATAGACTTCTGTGTCGCCTTTCGTTCCTGAAAGTGAGGGCAACCAGTCGCTGAGCATTTTGACTTCCGAGACACCCGGACCCCGTACTATCGGAGGATCTTTCCACATCGAAGTGAAAGAAAAGCCCGAGAGAAGAACTACAACAAGAACAACAGAGATAAACACAATGAACTGAACGTATCTCTTTTTCAAAGGATCACCAATCCTTTCGCCGCCGAAGGGTATCACTTTCCAGGATTTGCCGGTGCCCGAAAATCCTGAACAGAGATCTGCACAAAACCGATTCAAGGGCTACATTAATCCAGTAAAGAAAGACAACTATACAATTATACTATTCGACCGTCAATTATCTGGATAAGTTTGAAAAGTTAATTTGTTGACTTTCTGTTAACAGTGGAAAAGGAACAGACCTTTATTCAGGTCTGTTCCGCTTTCTGGCAAAGACATTCAGCGTGACCGATCGATTTTTATCAGAAGGCGAAGGCCTGACCGTCACGTCTGGGATCGGCTCCTCCGAAGAGAATACCGATGTCATAGTTGTACAGTACGCCGTGAACGCCTCCGAAGTAGGCATCGTAATCACCACGTAAGGTCAGCTGATGACCCATCTCGAGCAGTTTGTTGTAGGCGTTTATGGATATCCTGCCCTCAATAGACATAGAACCGGAGGCCATTCTGAAGACTCTCGGAGCGAGTATGGCTTGCTGGATCGTCATTCCGTGATCGATGATATTGCTTATCACCTGGGCAACGGTCGTTATGATTCTCGTGGCTCCGGGTGAACCGAGAGTCATGTAAGGTCTTCCCTGAGGATCGAGAACGAGCGTGGGGCTCATACTGCTTAGAGGTCTCTTACCTGGTTCTACCGAGTTCGCCGAACCCGGTGTTGGAACGAAGTCGTCCATGTGGTTGTTCATTATTATTCCCGTTCCCGGCACGACGACACCAGATCCGAAGAAGTAGTTGATGGATTTGGTAATGGCCACCATGTTCCCTTCCTTGTCCATAACGGAAAGGTGAGTGGTGCTGCCGCTTTCGTACTGCCATGGATCACCGGCCGCGACCGATTCCATCGGCTTGTTGGGATCGATCTTAGCTGCTAGAGTCCTGGCGTACTCCTTCGAAGTCAGTCCGGTCAGCGGTACATCGACAAAGGCGGTGTCTGCCATGTACTTGGACCTGTCGGCAAAGATCAGTTTCATGGCTTCCGACCATAGGTGCAACGTTTCCGGGGTGTTGTCGCCCAGGGTTGCCAGATCGAAGTTCTCCATTATGTTCAGCAACTCTATTATGTGTGTACCGCCAGAACTGGCCGGTGGCACGGAGAGAATCGTGTAATCCCTGTAGGTACCGACAACCGGCTTCCTGATCTGCAGATCGTAGTTGGCCAGGTCTTCAAGGGTTATAACTCCCCCGCGCTTCTGAACCTCGGCCACGATTTTCTCGGCGATCTCGCCCTTGTAGAAACCGTCCTTACCTTTTTCGACGATGATTCTGAGCGTGTCGGCCAGATCCTTGAGAACTATCGTCTCGCCGATTTCGTAAGGTATGCCGCCATCTTTCAGATATAACTCGGCCCCATTCTCCATCATCATTATCTTTTCGTAATTGTCGTTGATGATCGAGAAGAGATTCACGGTAACGGGAATTCCTTTTTCGGCCCATTCGATGGCCGGCTGGATAACCTGGGCCCTCGACATGGTTCCGAAGTTCTCGAGTGCGTAGAGCAGTCCGGCGACTTCGCCGGGTACACCGCTAGACTTGCCACCGATAATCGTTTCGTTGTTGATAACGCGGTTTCTCTCGTCGAGATTGAAGAAGGTCGGTCCGGCCGCCGATGGAGCGGTCTCTCTGAAGTCGATCACAACTGCCTCGTCCATGTGGGCCAGCTGTATGATCATAAATCCACCGCCGCCCAGTCCCGAGGCGTTGGGTTCGAGAACACCCAGCGCGAAGGCGGTTGCTATCGCCGCATCCACGGCGTTACCTCCCATCTCCAGTATCTTCACACCGACTTCCGATGCTTCGGGCTTGGCCGCAGCCACGACTCCGTTTCTTCCTTCGGCATCCCTTCCGTAGAGATTCAATGGATTAACTGCAAACATAGATACAATCATGAGCGCCATTAAGGAAACCAGAATAGCTTTTCTCACTTTTTCCCCTCCTTGTTTATAGATTATGAACCGTGTTTAGAGAGTATAGCATCCAGAAATACCAAAAAAGAATTAACTGAGAGTGTCTCGGCCGGCTGTGGCGGGAACCGTACCGGGAAAAAGTTAGTCAAAACAAACAACCGATACAGGTATCGGGAGGCGATCGAAATAAAAGAGGCAATTGTGCAGTTCATCGAGAAATCGGTTAGAGAGAACAACTACAAAGGCGCGGTTATAGGCATAAGCGGGGGGATAGATTCGGCCGTAGTCGGTAAGCTCGCCGTTGAAGCACTTGGAAAGGAAAGAGTCTTCGGGCTTCTCCTACCCGAGAGGGATTCTTCGGCCCGGACCATGAGAGATTCGAGACTGGTGGTCGATTTTCTGGGAATAGAGCACAAGATTAAGAGAATATCGGGCGCCTTGAGGGCCATCGGAGCCTACCATCTCCAGCCACCGGCCCTGCTGATTCCCTCGAAGATCAAGGAGAACTTCGTGAAAAGCAAGTGGAAGGAGCTTTCAGATGACTCTTTTCTCGACGATCTTATGAACAAGGGTAACGAGGAGTTCCTGAAGGGACTGGCCTACTATAGATCCAAACACAGGATACGGCTGGTGGCCCTTTATCTCGAAGCCGAGAAGAGAAACTACGCCGTCCTGGGAACGACGAACAAGACGGAAAAACTGTGCGGCTTCTACGTGAAATGGGGCGACGACTCTTCCGATATCGAGCCCATAATACACCTCTACAAAACTCAGGTCTACACTCTGGCCAGAGATTTGAAGATACCGAGGAGTATAATCGATAAACCTCCAACCCCAGACCTGGTTCCCGGCATCACGGACGAATTCGCACTGGGCATGAAATACAGCGAGCTTGACGCCATACTGGAAAAGATAGAGCGCGACGAAGAAACAACCCCTCCGGACTCGAAAGTCGGAAGGGTGAGAAAAATTCTGGAAGCCGCGAAATTCAGAGACACCAGAAATCTATCTATTCAGTGAAAGTCTCCACACCGTTGCTCCAAAGTATCTTCAAAAGCTGGACCTCCACTCGCTCAAGCTGTTGATCGGTGAATTCCGGGAAGTCCGTGAAATCTCTCTTCTGCGCCTCCCCAGGACACACGTTCAGGTCTTTCAGATCGTGTTCGGCGAAGTACAGTTCCTTCCCTACGGGGTCGAGCAATCTGAAGGAGAAGTGTACCTCCTTAACCGTACCGAGATCGGAATTATTCCTGATCCTCAGAACGACGGCTTTTTTCTTGCTGAAAGTGCCGACTTTCTCGATACTCGACTGGACGAGAACCTCTTTGTGGAGAGCTACCGTAGTTTTTTCATCACCGTCCAGGTAAAGATCGACCGATTCGGGAATCGTTTCTTCGAGATCGAGGTCGGAGACCGTCAGTTCCTCCTCCATCGGTTCGGTCAACTCGCTGTTCTTGGTTTCGAATTTGTCCAGTTCCTTGTAGAGAGTGTAGAGATTCCAGAGGTTTTCCGTGAAGACCCTGTGTTTCTTCAACTCCGCGACGATTATCTCCGTGCTGAAGGATTTTAGATCCAGCCGCGCATTCTCGCGCCGTATTTTGGCGGTGTCCTGCCCCATAGATATCTGTGAAAGCACGAACCACTCACCCGGTAGCGGGAAGATGAATCTGCCAACGTTTTCCTCTTTCGAAGCCAGTTCAATAGTATTTACGATCGCCGGAACGATGTAATCGGCTTCCCTCTTGGCCGGAACTCTGGATCCCTCGCTCCCGGACATAACCCTCATCGTCTTTCCGAGGGTCCTCGACTCGAATGCCCACAGCGCAACCGAGTCATCGAAAGGCTTGTTGTCCACTATCTTCACCCCGTGGAGCCTCACCGATGTGAGATCCAGTTTGCTCTTGGTGAGCGAGAATTTCGAGGAATCCATCTTCACCTCGATAACCACCATCAGTTGATCTCTGTATTTGGCAAAGATCGGATCGGAAGGGAAAGAGAAGGTAACGCCGTCGTGCTTTGACTCCTCGATAAAAACTGAGCCGGCATCGGTTATAGAGAGTATAGAGTAACCCAACGCTTTCATGTTTAATTCCCCCTTTCTTGAATCTCCTGCTAATAATTGCATTATACCCCATGAGGATGGCCTGAAATAAGACTATTCAACAACGATAAATATTTCACGTTCATTTCACATTGGGCTTCATATAATTATCTCAGCTAAAATTAAATTCAGAGGTGTTACCCATGAAAAAGATACTCATAATTTCCGTTCTGGCTCTTGTAATTGGAGTCATAGTTGTTGCCGCACCCGTGAAAAGAAGTCTTGGCGACAACGAGATCGTCAGACTCCAGCATCAGTTACAGATAGCGAACTTTTTGAACGCGCTCGAACTCTCTGACGTTCAGTTGAAAGCAATCTACGATCTGGCCGTTGCAACACGCGAAAACCTTGAAAACCTCCAGGAAAGGATCAAGGGAACTCTTGAAGAAAGCCTGGAAAAGGCCATCGCCGGCGAGAAAGTTACACCGCTTCAAAGGGCCGATATCGTAAAGAGAGTTCAGGAGATTGTCAAGGAATACGTCGCCGGTCTGAAAACGATAATTACCGTCGATCAGAGCGAGAAACTGGCAAGGTATTTAAGGGCGAAAATCACGGAAAAGCTCCCCGCGGCAAACGAAAGAGTCGAGGCTCTCAAAGAGAGATTGATGGAAAACCTTCCACAGGTCGAAGAAAGACTTAAGGAGAGATTGAAATCCCTTCCTCCTCAAGCTCTGGAGAGATTGAAAAATTCGAACGCCCTAGAGAGAGTGCAAGATACTAGAGAAAAGGTCGTCACAAGGGAGCTCGAGAGCGATTCGAAAGTCACCACCAGAAGTGTTCGGGTGTCGGTCGATATCCAAAGACTCTCCCTGGTACTACTGTCGGACGCCGCTCTAGAAGTTATGGAAAAGATGCTGGAGCAGTGAGTAGTTTTGTTCGGACGGGACACGCTTTTCGTGTCCCGTTTTCATTTTGAGGATCCATCGCCGTCCATAAAGCTTTCCAGTTCTTCCAAACCATGGATAATCAGGTCAACCGGAATAGAAGGAGAAAAGCCGTTCTGCGAAAAGAAACAGGTCCTGGTTCCGGCAGCCCTGGCAGCCAGGATATCGAGATCACGATCGCCTATAGAGAGCGTCTCTTCAGCGATTAACCTGTGGGAGGCGATGGCCGCAACGAAGGCTTCGGGATCGGGTTTGCGCCTGTAGCCGCTTTCTTTGGTTATTATCTCCGAGAAGAGAGAAGCCATATCGTGATGGTAGAGGAGCTTCATCACCGTGCTCCTGGACCTGTGCGTTATTATGAGGTTCTTTCCTCCCCTATCCCTGACTTTCAGACAGATTCGGCGGGCATAAGGAAAAGGCGGTTGCAGGGAGGGATCGGCCGCTTCTTCACGCAGCAGGAAAAGCCTGTAAAAACCTTCGCCAACGCCCAGCTCCAGATAATGCTCGACGGCCTTTCCAAGCGTGTCCTTCATCAGGAAAAGTATCTGTTCCCGGCTGGCGGTGTGTCCGAACTCTACAAGTGCCGACTGGAATATCTCTACCATCAGCGGATAGGTGTCGAAGAGCGATCCGTCGAAATCCCAGATGAGGTTTTTAATCATTTGTATCTCCACACCCTTTGAACCGGTTGCAAACCTGGAGAATCGCCGGCAGTTGTTCAAGCGAATCGATTACATAGTCTGCTCTGGTAGAAGTTATGAAATCACCCGGGTTGAAAAGGCAGGTGGCGATACCGGCACGCCTTCCCGATTCTATATCTATCTCGCGGTCGCCTATCGTTATCACCTTTTCGTGGTCGAGATCGTACTTGTCGATTATATACATGATAGCCTGGGGATCGGGCTTTCTGGCAAATCCATTGTCGCTGGAGACTATTTCCGAGAAGAGATCGACCATCTTGTAGTAGCTCAGCAGTTTGGTCATAGAGTAGTTACTTCGATGGCTAAAGAGAAAATTGTTCCCGCCGTTCCTGTTTATCTGGAGACAAACCTCTCTGGCCGATTTGAAAGGCGGCTGTTTATCGGGCTCCAAATGATTTTCGATCGTATAGAATTTCTCTATGAGACCTTCCTTCAGGCGATACTTGTTCGAGAAATAAGTGGCAGCCTTGAAGGTCGATTCTTTGAGCTTTTCGAGTATCTCTTCCTCTTTCGCGGTAACTCCGAATTTCGACAGCACTTCCTTGAAAACCCTCGTTGCGGCCGGATAGGTATCGAAAAGCGTTCCACCAAAATCCCAGATCACATACTCGAACATCGAAATCTCTCCTTTTCAACTTCTACTTCTACAGGTATCATAATACAAATCACTAATCGGGCGTAGAACGGCTCCTAACGCTCTTTACAAAGACAGCTCCTCGATCAAAAGAACTTCGCCCCGCTTTCGATGTACCGGACTTTCGCCTCTTCTATTATCCTGAGCGTCTCTTCCTTCCCGACCCAGCCTTCTATTCCCGTCTTCTTCTTTTCGAGTTCTTTGTAAACCGAGAAAAAATGCTCGATCTCCTTGAGCAGGTGGGGAGGAACATCTTCCAGAGTCTCTATATAATTCCATACGGGATCGTGTATCGGAACACAGAGGACCTTCTCGTCGGGACCCTTCTCGTCCCACATCTTAAAAGCTCCTATAGGTTTGGCTTCGATGAGGCAGCCCGGGAAGGTCGGCTCCCACAGCAGAACCATCGCATCGAGAGGATCTTCGTCTTCGGCAAGCGTGTTCAATATGAAACCGTAGTCCATCGGGTAATGAACGGCCGAAAAGAGCGTCCTATCGAAGCGGACCATCTTCAGCTTTTTGTCGAACTCGTACTTGTTACGACTGCCTTTGGGTATTTCGATCATTATATCCAGTGTTACCTCTTTCACCGTATCACCCCCGCCACAATTATGCCAGAAAAAAGCCCCCTTGCGGGGGCTAGATATTGCATACGGCCTTAGAAGGCACTGAAGTAAATCGACCAGCCGTCTGAAATGAAACCTATTCCGGCTGGAAGCGCCCTCTGGAAATATATCCTCCTGTCCGGATCGTTGTCGTACTCTACGTAGCCGGTGAAGACGACGGTTTTATCGGCCAGAAAATCTTCGAGTCCCGGGAATGGTTCGCTTGTAAGCATATACTGGGGTGCCGGGGCATAGTCCGGGAGCGTAAAAGCTCCTCCGTCATAGGATACAGTAGAAGAAAACTCCTCGC